>CALCIK010000034.1 GCA_937907475.1 uncultured Bacteroidota bacterium
TTTTTGTCATCAACTGAAAACCCCTACTAATAGACTTTTCGTACAGCCTCTAAGACAATAGACTAAAGACAATTGGCAATTAGAAGGAAATTCTTAATTCGTAAATAAAAATTTATGTCTGAAAAAATAAGAATCGTTATAGCCGGTATTGGCGGCGTAGGAGGTTTCTTTGGCGGGTTGTTGGCTAAAAAATATGAGGACAGCAACGAAATTGACATAGTTTTTTTAGCTCGAGGCAACCATTTATCGCAGATACAACAAAACGGCTTGAAGGTCATCAACAAAGTGGGGGACGACTTCATCGCAAAGCCCTATTTGGCAACAGATAATGCCGGTGAAATTGGAAAGGCAGAGGTTATCTTAGTTTGTACCAAAGGGTACGATTTAGAAAACACCATCGAACAACTCAAACCTTGTATGACCAACCAAACCATGATTTTACCATTGCTCAATGGCGTGGATGGGTTTGAAATCATACAAAAACTAATGCCAAACGCCACCGTTTTGCAAGGGTGTGTCTATATCGCTTCGCGAATAAAAGAGGCGGGGGTAATTGAAAACGATGGTCAATTCCAAAGACTGTTTTTCGGGTTGGAAAACCAATCAAACAATCATTTTGAATGGCTGGAAAAAGTATTTAAGGACGCAAATATGGATGCGACATTAAGTTCTAAAATTACCTCGATTGTTTGGGAGAAATTTATTTTCATTTCACCAATAGCCACTGCCACTTCTTATTTCGATTCTTTCTTTGGGGAATTGGTTCGGGAACACGAAGACACTGTTTTTCAACTTATTACCGAAGTGGTCAATATCGCCAAAGCGAAAGGAATTGATACACCCCTGAACATTATCGAAAAAACCATGACAAGGTTAAAGTCATTACCCGCTGAAAACACTACTTCGATGCATCGGGACTTTTTGGAAAAACCTCAAAACGAACTATCTGCTTTAACGGGTTATATTGTTCAGGCTGGTAAAGAATTATCTGCTGAAACCCCAACTTACAGTTTTATGTACCAACAACTGTTGGATAGGAAAAGTAGATAGCTGGGGTTGGTAAAGAACTGTTCGATATATCCCATATTAAATCCGAAAAGTCAATCAATCAGTAGTAGAAAAACCTTTTGAAAGCTACTTTTCAACCTGATTGTCAGCTATTCGTAGATGTTAATCGGTATTTTTCGGGTTTTGTCTTCGTCCGTTCAATTATATTTCGGGCTTCCAAGTCAAGTTTTACCGTTTCGCCATACCATTGTACATTTCCTTCAAATGAGTCTTGTAACTGACCGTATAATTCTTCCATGAGTTCTTTATGAGTCAATTCTCTTTGAGCAAGCATTGCAAGGAGTGTTTCCTTGACGGCATTGTATTTTTTCAAAGAGATTCGTTTGTTTGTTTTTCCGGGTTGCGGGTGTTGTGTTTGAATTTGTTCCTCTTTCATAAGGCGGCTATTTTTACAATGTTTATAGTTCTCGGTAATAATTACCGGTATGGGAAGTCCATCTTAATACTCTGTTCTACCCTCAAAGTTACTCAATTATGACGAATTTAAAAGCGATGAAGTAGCTATGATAAAGTGTACATTTTAAACAATAAAGTACTACCAATCTTCCTTACTGCCTTAAATCCTTAGGTTGACTTGAAACTGAAAATAAGCCCCTACTTTTACCAAAATAGTAATACCAATGCAGTAAAAGACACTTTGCTAAAACCCTTGCAGTAAAATTTGAAACATGACCCATTAGAAAACACTCTTCGCACAACTTAAAAGTAGCTTTGTTGTCCGATTCAAAAGCCTTCCTGCTTCGCAGATTTACCCCAATCAATGATGACTAATCTACTAAACCCAAAACATACCTCCTAATAAACTGTTAACCATACTAAAGTATAAATACTAAACAAACAAATACAATGGAAAATCTAAATGCTATCGGATTAGACAGTAACAAAGCCAAAAACTTGGCCGCAAAGCTCAACGAACTATTGGCCAACTACTCTATATTTTACCAAAACACCAGAGGGTTTCATTGGAACATCAAAGGAGAGAAGTTTTTTGAACTCCACCTCAAGTTTGAAGAACTGTATAACGACTTGCTTTTGAAAATTGACGAGGTGGCTGAAAGAATTTTAACCTTAGGTCATACCCCCAACCACAATTATTCAGACTATCGGAAGGTATCCAAAATATCGGAAAGCGTTCAGGTGAGCAATGGTGTTGAAGCTGTCGGCAATATCCTAACCTCGTTCCAATCCATCATCATCCTACAACGCGAATTGCTCTCTTTGTCGGCCGAAGCAGGAGACGAAGGAACAAACGCTTTGATGAGTGACTATATCCGTGCGCAGGAAAAATTGGTTTGGATGTATTCTTCCTTCCTCAACAAATAACCGACCTCCAAATATAACAGTTGCACAAGGTGCTTGACAACCTGACAGGTTCAATTTGAAAGTAAACCAATTTTCTATGGATACTTGTTCTGCCAAATGGTTGATAGTCGGTTTATTTTCCAAAAAGTCAACGCGATTTACCACATTCTAACACATGAAAATATTACTCACCGGAGTAACGGGATATATTGCACAGCGACTTTTACCGGTTTTGCTGCAAAACGGGCATCAGGTCGTCTGTTGTGTGCGGGACAAGAACAGATTTAACCATCATAATCTGCCTGCTGAAAATCTCAGCGTCATCGAAGCAGATTTTTTGGATAAGGAAAGTTTGAAAAACATCCCCAACGATATAGACATCGCCTATTACCTCATTCATTCGATGGCAACCCAAACCGGTGACTTTGAAAACATGGAACATGTTTGTGCCCAAAACTTCAAAGAGCGAATTGAGGAAACAAACGCCAAGCAGGTCATCTACTTAAGCGGCATTGTCAACGAAGTCGAATTGTCCAAACATCTATCATCGCGCAAAAAGGTGGAAGGCATCCTATCGGAAGCTACTTTTGCACTCACCACCTTACGCGCAGGTATCATTGTGGGTTCGGGTAGTGCTTCTTTTGAAATCATTCGCGATTTAGTCGAGAAATTACCGGTGATGATTACCCCGCTTTGGTTGAAAACAAAATGCCAGCCCATCGCCATTCGCAATGTGTTGGAGTTTTTGAATGGGGTCATCGGCGTTTCCGAAACCTTCAATCAAAGCTATGATATCGGAGGTCCCGACATCTTGAGCTACAAAGAAATGCTTTTGCGTTTTGCAAAAATCAGAGGGTTAAAACGCAGGATTTATACCGTGCCCGTAATGACTCCCAAAATATCCTCGTATTGGTTGTATTTTGTAACTGCCACTTCTTTTGCATTGGCAAAAAATCTGGTTAACAGCATGAAAGTGGAAGTCATTTGCAAACCAAACAATTTAGCCGCCTTGTTGGGCATCAACTTAATTGATTACGATACCTCCATCAAACTTGCTTTCGGAAAAATTGAGCAAAATCAAGTATTGTCGAGCTGGAAAGATGCGTTGACAAGCGACACGTTGAAAAAAGGTTTATCGCAATATATGGAAGTGCCGGTAAACGGGTGTTTTATAGATATTCGAAAACGAAAGGTCAACCAACCCGTTAAGGTACTCGACAGAATTTGGGCTATCGGCGGGAAAACAGGATGGTATTACGGCAACTGGCTTTGGCAACTTCGGGGGTTTTTAGACCAAGTTTGGGGAGGAGTGGGAATGAGAAGAGGACGAAAAAGCGATACAGAGATTTCGGCCGGCGAAGCATTGGATTTTTGGAGAGTCCTGTTGGCTAATAAACAAGAAAAACGATTGTTGTTATATGCCGAAATGAAATTACCCGGCGAAGCATGGTTGGAGTTCAAAATAGACGAAAACAATGTGCTCACCCAAACGGCAACTTTCAGACCTTTGGGTGTATTGGGTAGATTGTATTGGTATGCTGTGCTCCCTCTTCACGGATTTGTTTTTAGAGGAATGATCGACAACATCGTATCAGATAATCAGTAATTTTTAAAACCAACCAACACCATGAATAAATTTGTGAAATTGATTTTGTGTATCCTTATTCCTTTAGCAATAGGAGCGATTTCGGGAATAGCCACTTCTACTGGTCTCAACGATTGGTATATGGCATTGAACAAGCCCTCGTTCAATCCTCCCGGCTATTTATTTGGCCCTGTTTGGACGGTTTTGTATATCTTCATGGGGGTTTCGCTCTATTTAATATGGCAATCCCCGGTCAATGAACAAAGGACAAGAGCAATTGCCCTGTTCGCCATTCAGTTATTTCTAAACTTTTGGTGGAGTTTTCTTTTCTTCAAATTTCAATTGTTAGGCATTGCCTTTATCGAAATCATTTTGATTTGGATGAGCATTGTTGCCATGATTTATGCCTTTTACCAGATCCATAAACCGGCAGCCTACTTACAAATACCCTACCTGTTATGGGTAAGTTTTGCAAGTGTTTTAAACGGCGCAATTTGGTGGTTGAATTGATACAATGGTAAACCCGATATTTTTTCAAAGGTTTACAAAAAATCAAAACCCTCAAACAATCAACCCTCCTAAGGATGCAAAGCCTGTAGGGGTAAAATCAACTCACCATGTTAATTTCAAGTAGCACCCAAACATCAAAAAAACAACGCTGCTAGAAATGAAGGTTCATGCTTTTGTAAATTTGAGACGAAACTAATTAGCTGACAGAAACACCCTATTTATTATTTCAGTGCTGTTAGGCATGATCCCGGCGTAAGCCGGGATCGGTAACGTACACAAAACATACAAACAAAAATGACGTAGGTATGATTATTTCTTTTCTTCCTCTTATATCCTCTCCTCGGAGGGGTGGGTACTTTTCTTTTAGTGGTTAATTTTTTTAAACACACAAACAACATGCAAAACACAATAGACAATTTGGTAAAAGAAATAGACAAAAGTCTGGGAAACGGTACTTTTGTAAAACTCAGTTTGGGGAATTACCGAGGTTCGGAACCAAACCTAAAAAATATTTACGCCAAAATCGTCCTCATCAAAAAAGAACCTAAGCTTAGTTTTACCTTACGCTACAACACAAAGGATATTGTCAAAAACTATACCTTTAAAGAAGCCGTAGAGATGATAAAAGAGATGGTGGACATTCATGGTTTCCGCCACGTTACCCTTTGCACCTTAGAAGCCGATTATCTGTTGGAATATAATAAAAGCTGGAGTCTTAAAAAGAAAGACCAAACCCACAAAACACTTCCCTCGTTGGAGCACGACAAACAAAAGAACAGGAAGATTGAAGCGGTTGGTAAAAGGTATCTCCAAGAACTGAACATCACCGATAGTGCGGGGAATGTTTATAAAGCTAGCCAAGATAAGTACAAGCAAATCAATCATTATGTCGAAATCCTGAGTTCGCTGTTGAAAGAACTGCCACAACGGGAAGTTACCAATGTGGTAGATATGGGTGCAGGGAAGGGATATTTGACCTTTGCTTTGTACGACTACCTGAATAATGTGTTGAAACAACCGGCAAAGGTTACCGGCGTAGAGTTCAGAAAAGACTTGGTAGTGTTATGCAATCATATAGCCCAAGTGTCCGGTTTTCAGGACTTGCATTTTGTGGAGGGCACTATTGATCAATACGAAAACAATGAAACCAATGTGTTAATTGCCCTTCATGCTTGCGATACCGCAACAGACGATGCCATTTACAAAGGAATAACCGGTAATGCCGATTTGATTGTGGTTGCCCCTTGTTGTCATAAACAAATCAGGCGAGAGATGGAAAAACATAAAGCTCAAAACGAACTGGACTTTTTGCTGAAACACGGTATTTTTTTAGAACGACAAGCCGAAATGATTACAGATGGTCTTCGGGCGTTAATCTTGGAATATTACGGTTACTCCACAAAAGTGTTCGAGTTTGTTTCCGATGCACATACCCCAAAGAATGTATTGGTTGTCGGGTTAAAGAAACCTAATGCCACCGTTGATAAAGAAGGCATTTTGAACAAAATAAAGCGAACAAAGGCTTATTTTGGAATTGGATATCACCATTTAGAGAAGATGATGGGGTTATGAGACGTTACCGACACTTCTATGAACCAACACCTTAACTAATACCTAAAATTAGGTGTCGGTAACGTAATACAATAATAATTACCTAACTTTGCCGTATATGTTAGCGACCATTAAAAATTACGACTTAGTATGTTATCAACTGAGAAACAACTATTATTCTCAGCTTGACAACCCTTTGAAAAAGGACGTTGACCGTCTTTCAATGGTTATTACAAACCTATTGACTTCCCGAAAAAAGGTTCAAAAACAATCTATTGAGGTGTTGTCTCAAGTTTTTAATCTTAGGGTTAAGGCCTTGAAATGGTTGGCAAACGTACCCGGATTTGACTATTTGGAAAAGCTCTCAGAAGTATCTATTCAAATCGAAGCAATAAAAGTAAATAAACAATTGGAAATTCTGAATGAGAATATTCAATTTGCATTGCGTTGTAACCAACGAGTTTTCGAAAGTTTATTCAATACGGATGACAGTCATTCTGACAATGAAAGTTTAGATTTCTCCCAACTCACTGAAATATCCTACCAACAGTTTTTGGCATCGTTGGCTTTTACAATACCCGATGATATTAGTGCGCAAAAATGGGTTGATTGGATAAATGCTTCCTTACACATCGAATTTGTTATGCTTTGTGCAGGCATTATCGGAGATGAAAAACTAAAGGTTTCCGGTAAAACAATCAACGAACTTTCGTTTTTAGTGGCAGATGCAGCACAAGACTATTTTGCTTTGGCAACAGATTTCGGACTGTTAAAACCTCGTACAGAAAGACAGACATTTACCCAATCAACCTTTGACACTTCCTTTATTAATGAGCAAAAAGAGCTTGCTGATATTGGGTTAGATAATTTTGCAACAAAACACTTAACTTTGAGTTAACAATATGCCTGATTTTGAGTGGGACGAAGATAAAAACAAGTCAAATCAGATGAAGCATAAAATTGCTTTTGAAGATGCGATTGATGTTTTTAATGACAAAGACAGGATTGAATATGTGTCTGAAAAACACGGTGAAATTAGGTATTTGACCATTGGAAAGGCATATCAGGCAATCATAAGTGTAGTTTATAACACAAGGGACTTGTTAATTCGGATGATTTCGGCAAGACGGGCAAGTCAGAATGAAAGACGGGCTTATTTATCCAATAAACTTAATAAAAAAAAAGATGAAGAATCATAAAATATCAGTTTCGGAAGCCTTGAGAAAATTAGAAGCAGGAGAATCGGTAACCGATTATTCGATTGACTTTGATAGAATAAAAGTGGAAGCCTTAGATGTTATGAAACTAAGTAAAGGAGGTATAGAAGTGCCGGAAGCGGCAATCTATTATGACGATGATGATATTGCATTCGACGAAGACTTTGAAAGCAACTGGGTCAAGGTTGATACTTCAACCCAATCCAAGATTGAAGTAAGGATAACTTTGCAAGACGACATCAAACAATGGATAGAGGACAATCATGTACCGTTAGATCAACTGATGGAGAAATTGCTTGAAGGTTTCTATCGGGCACAAAAAATGACATCTGAAAAGGCATAATCTTCCCGAATTAACCAAACGCATCTAATACTTCAATAGCCTTTGACCAAACTCCCTAAATGATTTTCGAAACTCATTTCCCCTCTTTCCCCCTCAAACAATTCATTGAGAGTTTCGTCTATTTCAAAGACTTTAACCCCGTTCATACTGTTGACAGATTTCTGCCGGATGGCAATGTGAATGTGGTGATTGACCTGACCGACTATCCCCAATTCATTTACAACAATCACACGTTAAAGGAAATTCAGACTTGCAAAGAGGTTTCGTTTTCGGGGTTAAGGTGATGCAAAATCGTCCATAATCTCGAAACAAACAAGTTCTTTACAATTTTTTAATAGTTTTGCCTAATATGAATGTTGTTTTAGCTCTTTTGGTATTTTTTAACCATGAAATGTAGTCATTGGACAGGCAAAACTGTTTATAATAAAAGCAAATCACTTTTATCATGAAAATACGCATCTTCTTTATTTTAATACTGGTATTTACATTTACCGCCTGTAAAGAAATCACTAGGAATGACATCAAATTAGAATCTGCAATTTCGCCTTTAGAGCGTTTGATTGAAGGGAACAAGAGATTCAATAACGGTAAACCGTTACACCCCGATCAAACTTTGGAAAGAATTAGAAACTTAAAAATTGGACAACATCCGTTTGCAGTGGTATTGAGTTGCTCCGATTCAAGGGTTCCGCCTGAACTTATTTTTGACCAAGGTTTGGGCGATATTTTTTCGATAAGAACTGCCGGAAATGTTATTGGTGACTATGAGTTAGGCAGTATAGAGTATGCTGTAGAGCATTTACATTGCAATTTGATAGTTGTTCTAGGACATGAGAATTGTGGGGCAATTGATGCCTATATTCATAGTGGAAAAGAAAAGCATCACGACCACATTCAACTATTAATAGACCATATTGCCGATGAACCGGAAGAGAAAGATATTCCCGACAGTTTGAAACACGATATAAATTATGCCGTTAATGCCAATATCAAACATGGGGTAAATTTTCTTAAAAACTCAGAACCAATCTTGAAAGGTTTACATCAGGATGGTAAAGTCAACGTTGTAGGGGCTATTTATGATTTGGATAGCGGAATGGTTTCATTTCTTAATTGAAAAAACATCATAGTCGCATTATCTTCTTGAATCCAAGTTTCCTACAACAACATGCTTCATATCAAGAGAGTATAAAGTTTCATTAGCCTTTGACCAAACTCCCTAAATGATCTTTGAAACCCACATACCAACTTTCCCGCTCAATCAATTTGTTGAGAGTTTTGTCTATTACAAGGACTTTAACCCCGTTCATTCCGTGGATAGATTTCTGCCGGATGGCAATGTGAATGTGGTGATTGACCTGACCGACTATCCCAAATTCATTTATGACAATCACACTTTAAAGGAAATTCAGGCTTGCAAACAGGTTTGGTTTTCGGGAATCAGAAATCATTACATCACCATTCCTTCAGGTCGGGATAGCGAAATGTTTATCATCAACTTTCACAAAGGCAAGGCTTATCCTTTTGTTGAAATGCCACTCCATCTATTAACCGATAGTGTTGTGGATGGAGATTTGGTGATGACCAATGAAATTTTGAACATGAGGGAAACGCTGCTTTCTCTGACTTTGGTAAAGCAAAAGTTTTTGTTTGCTGAAACCCACCTGCTTAACATGTTTGGACACAAACTTGTCGTCAACCCCTTTGTGGACTATGCGGTTAACCATATTCTTCAAAAACCGCATCAAACAAGCATTGAAAAGGTGTCGCAGAAAGTCGGGTTTTCACAAAAGCATTTCATCAAGATATTTAAAGAACATGTAGGGTTGACCCCGAAATCCTTTTTGAAAATCATTCGCTTTCAAAAGGCTATTCAGGAAATTGAACAAAGCCGTGTTGCCGATTGGTCAAGTGTGGCGTTTGAAAGCGGTTATTACGATCAAGCGCATTTTATAAACGACTTTAAGACGTTTTCGGGATTTACCCCAACTCAGTACCTCAAAACGAACGGCGAATACACGAACTATATCGCGATTGATTAGGTAAATTTTTTCCAATACACAACCAACCTATTTTTGTTCCTTTGTATCAAAAACTGCAATGGAACAATTTTACATCAATCATTGGGCAGTGCTGACTTGTGCGGCTGCCAATTTACTGTTAGGGGCAATATGGTATTCTCCTATGCTTTTTTACAAAGCGTGGATGAGGGAAAACAATTTTACAGAAGAGGACATTCAAAAGGTAAATCCGGCAAAGACTTACGGCATTACTTTAATTATTTCTCTCATCATCAGCTACAACTTCGCTTTCTTTCTGGGAGATGATAAAACCGATATGGCTTGGGGAACTACGGCAGGGTTTCTTGCAGGCTTTGGTTTCTCTGCTTTAATCTTTACCGTAGTCGCTCTTTTTGAACAGCGTTCGTGGAAGTATATTTTTATCAACGGCGGTTATATCACCCTCTATTTTACACTGATTGGCTTCATTCTTGGTACTTGGCGTTAATCAATAAAAAACGGAACTATTTGGGTAAATTGTTCTATTTGGCAAATACTGCTATATACGATTTCTCTCAAAAAAGTATCAGCGAAAATCTGCGTAATCTGCGGGAACAAACAACACTACTATTTAAATGAACCAAAGGAGTTAACAATTAATAAACACATCATCATGGCAAAAACATCGGGAGATTTTGAACGGGAATTTATAGATACTGCAAAAGAAAAAACAGGGAAAACGTTGCATGAATGGTTGGATGTGGTGAAAACATCGGGTTTGGCGAAGCAAAACGAGATATTGGAATGGTTAAAAAAGGAGTACGGTTTAAATCACATGCAAGCCTCTCTTACCGCCGGCATATTTTTGAACAACGGTGAAGTTGTTTACGGCAATGAAAACGCTTTGATGGAAAACCAATTTGCTAAATGTGCGGATATGCGCCCCTTGTTTGATGCGGTTGCAGAAAAGATTATGACCGAATTTGAAGGAACACAGTTAATCCCCAAAAAGACTTATTTGTCGTTTACCGCAGTTCGTGAATTTGCCGCGGTGAATGTTAAACCTAAAGAAATCCGTTTAGGGTTGGATTTAGGGGATGAACCATTTACCGAAGTAATACAAAAATCGAAACTTACCGGGCCAATGCCTCGTATTTCTCACATGCTTACCCTAACCGACTCCAATCAAATTGACCGCGATTTGTTGGAACTATTAACAAGGTCCTATAACCGTTGCCACAAGAAATGAAATACCTACTATTGCCGATAGCAGTTTTCGTTTGCTTCCTCTCTTGTGGTAAGTTGCCCGTGAACACGCAACAATCGGGAAAGGAATACCGCATTGCCTACAATATTCACCTTCCCGATACGACTAAAGACGATTGGGAAATCCTCGCGATGAACCTCGACGGGTCGAATAAACAAAATATCACCAACCATCCCGATGTTGCATGGACCTATCATGCCTATCAAAATCGTTTGTTTTTTATCAGCGACCGCGATACTTGCTACCGTTGCTTCTTCCTTTATGAAATGGATGTAGAGGGCAAGAACATAAAAAAAGTTTCCGCGTTGCGTTTGGAAGATAGTTGGATGAGTAGCCGGAATAACGGACAAGAGTTAGTGGTTACCGGTCGTATTGGCAATCAACTCCGGCATCAACTATTTATGGTCAATACCCAAACGGGTAAATATTCCCAAATCACTTCCGATACTATTGCACGCTATGGCGATCCTTGTTTTTCACCCGATGGGAAACAGATTGTTTATTCGTTCAAACAAAACAAAAGGGATAAAACCACCCACGAAGAATTGTTTTTGATGAACGCCGATGGAACAAACAGTGTGCAATTAACCCATTACCCCGAAAACAATCCATCGGCAAAAGATTACGGATACCGTGCCGGTTCTGCACGTTGGCATCCTACTGAAAATTTTATCTCCTACGTTTCCAAACAAGACGGAAGGCACAGTATTTATGCCATTACCCCCGATGGTAAAAAACAATGGAAACTCATTGACAACCCTCTCTCGGAAGGTTGGCATGATTGGAGTGCGGACGGCAAATGGTTGGTTTTCAACAATTCGGACAATGAAGAAACCCAATATCACATTACCCTGATGAATTGGAAAACCAAAGAGAAGAAACAGTTAACCGATAGTACCTACAAATCACAACTTTCACCTGTGTTTGTTGAAAAATAACATTCTTCATGAATCACTATCAATCGTTCGTTAAAAATCAGAGAACTATTGTCATAATTCACCTTTGTAAATCGTGATAAAGTTTGGTAATCAATTCGGCATCGAAACCTTCTTACCTTAGTAACAGATTAATATCATACCATTGCAACCTTATTATCTTATTACCTTATTAACCAAGTTTTTAATAAGGTAATAAGGTTTTCAAATTTATTTGATGCCATATTATTATGAAGGTAATAAGGTTCAAATACAATTTTGGATTGACCGTATTTTTGACATCTCTGAATATGATGGTGAGTTATCAAAAAATCACCCAACATTGCAGAACTCTATCTTTGGTCTGTATTGCCCCTTAATTTTTAACGAACTATTGTACTATAAACTGTTTCATGTAGTTTTGTGATGGACAAACGCTACCTGTCGTGTTAAACGACTATTAAGGCAACGAACGACAACATTAAAATTCACCGGAAATGGATGAAGCAAAAATCACAAGAGGACTTTCAGATAACAAGCATGTATTTAAAGAACTGTTATTGGGCATACCGGAGGAAATGTATCTGTGGAAACCCAATCCCGAAAAATGGTGTTTGCTCGAAATAGTTTGCCATCTCTATGACGAAGAACGGGACGATTTTAGAGCAAGAACAAAACACATTCTTGAAACACCTGCTAAACCACTTCCGCCAATTGACCCGGAGGGTTGGGTTACTTCAAGAAATTATTTGCAACAGAATTACGCCGAAAAGCTAAACGGCTTTTTGTATGAAAGGGAACAGTCAGTTCATTGGCTTCATACCCTGTCAAATCCAAATTGGGGCAATGTTTATGATCATGCCATATTCGGAAAAATAACTGCTAAAATGTTTTTAGCCAATTGGTTGGCTCACGATTATTTGCATTTCAGACAGATTACCAAGCTGAAATATGACTATTTAAAACAACTGAGCAATGAAGATCTCGATTATGCCGGGGAATGGTAAAGGGTCGAAATCAAGCAAATGGAAATTGGGATTGTAGGAAAAGTATTTTCAATCATCCTGTCTGTATTGACTATAAAGAGATTTTTCACTTGCAACAATGAAGGGAAAATTTTCTTTTAGTACGGCTTCCAAGTTTTTTAATTTCGAAATCAAAAAACATCAACGAAGACAATTGTTGCATTTCACTGTTTTTCGTTTCATTACGGTGCCTATTTAAAAAATTCGTTTCACCTCATATTTAATTCTTCACTTGGCGTACTTTTGCAAGCAATACGGAGTTAGGGGACAAGCTGCCGTAAGTGGTAATTTTAAAAAGACAACAACATGAAAAGATTCATTTTGACCATTTTATTCGCAAATCTTACGCTGACCTTTAGTTTCTGTCAGCAGGTTGTATTCAGACAACCGTCCGAATATGTTTTAGGTTTCATTGGGAACGACTCACTTTCACTATCCTCGGTGAATTATAAATCGTTCCGAATTTACTTTAAAGACAACTCTTATACCGCAACCCACCTCGACAATATAAAACTGGACTTGGATGTGGCATACAGTAGAATTCTAACCGTATTAGATATAGCGTCCTACAACAACGGCATCTATTTATTGGCGGTGGACAGTAAAGAAGAAATGCAAGAAGTGATGGGATATAAGATTAAAGGCGGAGCAGCACAAGGACACGATTTGGTTTTCTTCGTTTACAACCCGCATATCCGTCCACAATTTAAACACGAAATATTTCACTTAATTTCTTACGAAACATGGGGCAAGACAAATTACCGTTTGTTAGATGAAGGAGGTGCTACTTACACCGATAACTTTTGCTTTTACGACAATCCCATGTATGCTATCAATGCTTATTATTTCAAAGAAAAGCTGCTTTTTCCGTTAGACGGTTTGATTTACGATTTTGATAACCAAGCTAAAAAAAGCGATGTGATAGCCTATATTCAAAGTGCAGGAGTGTTTAAATATCTCTACGAGCATTATGGTGTAGAAAAAATGAAGCGGCTTTGGGTAGAAGGGTTTGAAAACTTCAACGCTATTTATGGTTTCTCAACTAAGCAATTAGAAAAAGACTGGCTCAATCTCATAAAAACCATTCCAATTCCCAAAGACTTTGACATAAACAAATTGAACGAGGGTTGTGGGTAGGATAAAGCTATTGTTAAGTTTAGTTTAATAATGCAATGGATGGCAGCAAGTGTTGAATTTCTATACTACCTTTGGTTTGCAAAGGGTTTGTAATTTAATTCTCCCTTTTTCAACAAATTGATAAATATCTTTTAACCCACTTAAAATTCATCAAAATGTCAAACGAACAAGGCACAAAAGAAAATACTTGGAAACTAAAAACTCCCCCCTTGACCTCTGAATACGAAATGTATAAAGATGTAAAAGACGGTAAAGAGGTGATTGTTTGTGTGGTTGGTAAAACAACCTTACTCTACGACTACCGATGTTTGGCAGACCTTCATGCCATGTTAAAAGCCCACGGTGATTGGATGGAACTTGGAAGCGCAGACGAACAAAAACCCGCAAAAGAAGGAACGGTGGAAGCATGGGGACGTTCGGAAAACAATCCCGTCGGCGGTTGGTACGGATTGAAGAAAGGGCTTCGTGGTCGTTTCGGTATGTATGTTCCCCCGTTAATGGAAACGTTGGGACTTGCCGAAGTTACCCACGATGCAAAAGGCAATAAGATGAGGGCTATTTAGGTACTTCTATCCTCCTTCCAAAGAAATTAGAACGCGGATAACACGGGTTTCTATCGGCGATGCTCGCATACGTTTCATCCGCTTACGAAAGAATTATAGAACGCGGATGACGCTGATTTTCAAACGCAGATATACGCGGATATTTTCTTTATTACATTAGTAATTAAACATTATCAAGTAGATTCAAGAACCTTATTGCCTAGTTAAAATATGGAATTAAGTAATTTTATAAACCTAATTACCTTAGTAAAAACATGGAATCAAGTAACATAAAAAACCTTATTACCTTATGCAAATAAGGTTAATAAGCTAATAAGGTTTCGAAGATATGATATTACTCGGTTACTTAGGTAATAAGGTTGCACTGGCTAACGATTTAAAGATATAGCAGATTCGCGATTGTCTTCAAAATCTGAGTAATCTTGTCATCCGCTTAATCCGCGATTCAAACAGATAGAAAAGACTCCAAAATAGTTTCGATAAATTAAAATCTGCGTTTATCCGCGCTGCTTGCATCCGTTTTATCCGCGTTCCAAAAAAGAATAGAACGCGGATGACGCTG
>CALCIK010000035.1 GCA_937907475.1 uncultured Bacteroidota bacterium
TAAAAAAAAACTCCTCAACTCTAAAGATTCGACCCTTCGCTCCACCCCCATTACAGGAGCTTCCTCACTACTATGGTCTCTGCTGACTTCTGTACCTAACAGTGTGTTCGGGACTTTCGCCCTATAGTATAATGGTTTGCGTAGCGCAAAAAACAAAACCGCACCCTCTGTTTTACCAAAAGGTGCGGTTTTACTTATTAAGAAAGCCTAACGGCTATCCTCCGTTTTTACTATTTACTCACCATGACTCGTGCATGTTGAACATGTCCGGCATCGGTTACAAGTTGAATAATATAGATGCCCGCAGGGAGTTCTGAAGCATTAAACACGACCGTATAGGGCGAGTTGGCTTCTGCATAAGCATCCAAGAGATGAGCCACCTGCATCCCGGCGATATTATAGACGTTAATCGTGGCATTGCCTGATGTGGGGGTCATAAACGCAACGGTTGTTTGTGCGCTAAACGGATTGGGGTAAGCATCTAAAACGGTATTGTTACCGGTCTTACCCCGTCCGCGGGTTTGTTTGGCTACCCAATACCAACCAATCGTTTGATTGCCCGCAGCATCGGTTACCGTAACGATATACCAACCGGAAGGAACGCCCAACAAGTCTTGGGTGGTTGCCCCGTTGCTCCACAAATAGCCGTAGGGGGTAACTCCTCCGCCAACGGAAATATCAATAGCCCCCGTACTTGTTCCGTTGTCGGGGGTGATGCTATAGTTGATGATACTCAACACATTAACCTGCGGATTGGCATTGATCATGCTGATATCAATAATAGCCACACAACCCGAACCATCGGTAACGGTTACCGCCCATGTTGCACTATCGGCAGCAATCAGGGTAATGACATTGCCCGAGATGCTGTATTGAACATAACCGCCGGTTGCCCATTGATAGCTGTAAACCGGATTGCCGGTTAGGGTAATGGTATAAACATCAAAGAAGGATGGGTTCACCCCGCCGCCTTGCGAGTTGTTGGTAATAGTGAAGGGCAGGTTGCACTCGGCATAGACACAGAGGCTGTTATTGCTCACGATATTGCCTGCCGGCGTTACGTAGTTCACGGCCGAGGGGTCGGTACAGGCCTCGAACAAACAACTACCATCGTCTGTAACCGCAAAGGGATTATAGTTCAAAGCCAAGGCGTTGGTACAACCACTTACTCCACAACCCCCTTGATTGCAGTTGTAAGGCACCGCTACCGAAGATTGGCAGTTTGCCGGTGCTCCGGGTAGGTTGGCATTAAACGTAACACTGCCCGCAGTACAGTTATTGGCTGTGTAAATGGCGGTAGTACCGGTATTGCTCACTATCAATCCGGTAGCAGGATTGGTATAGGTAATCGTTGCGTTGCACAAAGTGCTTATCGTAACGGTACATCCGCCCGATTGGTTGATGGTGATGGCAATATTCGGATAGACATTGACGGTAAACTCGGCAGACGAAGCACTACAACCTGCCACACCGTCTAAACGGGCTTTGAGGTAGTAGGTTGCAACAGCACAGGTATTGTTTGCGGGCAGCGAACCATTAAACAAGTTTACTCCTAATCCATAAGCATCAAATCCGGCAACAGTACTATATACCCAAGTGACAAAACCACCCGAAAAGTCGTTGTTAATGACCCCACCCGGATTGTATTCTAAGGGTTGTCCTGTACAGATAGCGGTAGTGCTCACACTTTGCGTGCCGTCTAGGGCAGAGCAGGTGAGGATACAAGTCGGTACGGTATAGGTGAAGGTGGCAATACAGGTAGCATCCGAAGCATCGGTAACGGTGATGTTTCCTGTGCCGCCGGTAAGTGCTTGAATGGTAGCGGTTTGGTTTACGCCCGGCGTATAGGCAAAGGAATAGTTTGTGCCGTTTACATTCACCACATACCCATTGGCAACGGGATTGTTTGCGCTAAACTGAACGGTGAGGTCGTAAATACCGTTTCCGGTACAATCGGTGGTTGTGCTCACATCGGTAATCGTACAGGGTTGCGTACAATCGGGCACGGTATAAGTGGCAACTTCGTTGCATTGGCTATAAGTGGCATCGGTAATGGTTACGGTGGTAGTCGTTAGTCCGTTGCCTTCCGGCAGGCCGGTGATGGTAAACGTTTGGGTGCTGCTTCCACTGTAAAAACGGGTATTATCTGTGCCATTGACGGTAACAATATAGGTTTCGCCAACGGGGTCAATCACGGTAAAGGTAACGACCAAGTCGTAGAAGAATTGGCTGGTGCAGTTGGTTGTAATTTGAATATTGCTGATGGCACAGGTAATATCCTGCCAGGTATTCAACACATTGCTGGTGTTGCTGGGATAGCAATCATACAACGCATCTACCGAAGCACTGAAATTGGTGATTCCCTCAAAGGTTTGGTAAGGGCATAACAGCCCTAAGTTCTTCTTCACCAAAGTTTGGTCAGCCGTACCGCCGGTACAAATCGAGCCTGCCCATTCGGTGCCGGGATCGGTGCCGATGGTACCAATCACATCAGTGCTTTGTCCTAAAAGTTCATTATACAGCACAACGGCATCATCGCCGTTAAAGTTGAGAGTAGTAGATGTTTGGTTGGGTATCAATCCATCCAATAAGGCATCTGCATGGCAAATCAGGAAATAACTGTTGTTGGCTAAAGTTCCCGAAAGGGCGATGATGGTCGGGTTTACCGCACTGCCGTTAAAGTACTGGTAAATTGAGTAATTACTCAAATCTACGCCAGCACCGGTGCCGTTATAAATTTCCACACATTTGTTAAACCCTGAGCCTTCGACATAGCCGGAGAACACCAAATCCGTACAGGGTTGGTCGCCTTCGTCGTCGTCGTTAATCGTTAGAGTAATGGAATTGATGGTTCCAATGACGGCACTGTTTCCGCCCGATGGGTTTTGGAGCGTGAATATCAGGGTTTCCGGCCCTTCTACATCCGTGTCGTTGGTAATGGTAAGGGTAACGCATTGGTTAGCACTGCTTCCGGCAGGGAAGGTAACCGTTTGTGAGGTATAAGTGTCAATATCTGTACCATTACCGGCATCTCCGCCGGTCAACGCCACTTCTACAGAAGTACTGTTTACCGCATCAGGCTGAACAATGCCGACACAAAGGCTGTAAGTACCTGCTGCCTCGCTGACCGCTGAGTTGGCTTGTAAAAAGCTTACCACGGTGGGCGGTTGGGTATAACTATAGATATTGGTTGCGTTGTTGCTGGGATAGCAATCATACAGCGCATCAATAGCGGGGCCAAACGGGGTGGCTCCGTTAAAAGTGCCATAAGTACAAGGTCCACCGAGGTTTTTCTTCACCAAGGTTTGGTCTGCCGTACCGCCGGTGCAAATAGTACCTGCCCATTCACTACCCGGGTCGGTACCGATAGTGCCAAATACATCTACATTGGTGCCGAGATAGTTTAAGGAAACGGCATCATCGCCGTTAAAATTGATGAGGGTAGAAGTTGTATCGGGCGATAAGCCTGCCAAAGCTCCGGCAATATCTGCACTGGGATGGCAAACGAGGTAATAATCGCCGGCAGCCAACGTACCGGAAAGCCCGAGAATGTTTCCGGCAACCGAAGAGCCGTTGATATAAGTATTGATACTGTAATCGGCTAAATTGACCGTCGCCCCTGTTCCGTTGTATATTTCAACACACTTGTTAAAGCCCGAACCTTCGATATAGCCGGATAGTACCAAGTTGGGACAAGTGCCGGGGGTGCAGTTGGGAATATCATAACTACTGCCGGCAGTGCAGGTTCCGCTTCCGTTATCTGTTACGGTGATATTGCCCGTAGTGTTTCCGGGTCCGCCCGGTAGGTTGGTTACCGTAAGGGTTTGAGTGCTTCCTCCGGCATAAATTCCTGAATAGTCAGTGCCATTCACATTCACAAGGAAACCGGCACCTACGGGGTTGGCAACATTGAAGTTGACGGTCAGGGAATATAAATCGTCGCCGGTGCAAGTGGTGGTGGCTGTAAGTCCGGAAATTCCGCAAGTCGGTGTGCAATTGGGGGCGAGATAAGATGTTGTACCAGTACAAGCCGAATTTGAAGCATCTGTAATTTGCAGAGCAACCGGAGTAAGTCCATCCCCTTCGGGGAGGTTTTGCAACACAACACTTTGGGCAGTGCCACCGGAATAAAGGTTGCCGTTAAAAGGAGTTGATCCAACCAGAATATTATAGGCAAAACCCGTTGGGTTGGTAACGTTAAAGGTGATGGTGAGGTCGTATTGCCCAATGCCATCACAAACAGCAGTGGCATTGATATCAGAAATGGTACAAGCCACCACACAAGTAGGCAATGTTACCGGTACAGGTGTCGCACCGGCACAACTACTATTGGCGGCATCCACCACATTGATATTGATAGAGCTTCCCAAGCTATTAGGAATGGTAACAGCAATAGGGGAGGTACTTCCCGATGCCAAAATGCTGTTATCTCCAGTGTTAATAACATTGTAGTTGCCGCTACTGTTGGCAGGCGTAAACGATACGTTAAAGGTAGCATCGTTACCGCTGCAAACAGGCGTAGAAGCCGCAACGCTGGTAATTTCGCAAGGAGGGCTGAGTACGATATTGTCTAACCCCATTTCGTCTCGATTACCGGATCCTCCCACATCGTTGCCCGTCCAACGCAGATACAATACATTGTTATTGGGCAGACTAAGCCCTGTCAACACCGTAGTTCGGGGAACATTCGTTACGGCAGGAACGGCATCGGGCGTATCTGTGGTGGTGTAGTTCAATGCGGCAACCGGGGTAAATATCGTGCCGTCCGTAGAATAAGAGAAGTTGAACGAACTGGAACGCGGGGAGTCGTTAAGCACTACAATATCATAAGCCACATTGACCGAGTTGAGCGTGCTGCCGGTAAAATTACAGACCGCTAAAGTAATGCGCCCGTTTGAGTTAAAATCTGAGCCGGTGGGTTGTATCCACAGGGCTTGATTGGTGCCGCCACCATAGTTAAGGGCATAAATCCCTCCGCTTGTAACGCCACCGTTAGTAGCTCCTTTGGCATAATCCCCTGTTGTATTCACCCCACCAAAGACGTAGGCATCGCTAAAACCGCTAAAGTTCCAAATAGCCGAGCCGAGTTGTCCGGCAACAGGAACATTGGTAAAGCCCGTTCCGGCAAAACCGGTAAAGTTGATGGTTAAAGGAGTTCCGGTATAGTCTTCACACGGGTCGGCAGGTGTACAGTTAGGGTAGTTGACAACGACAGCCGTTCCTGTGCAAGCAGCATTGCCGGCATCTTCTACATTGACCGTAATACTTCCGCCAAGAGCATTGGGAATGGTAACGGTGATGGGTGAAGCACTGCCCGAAGCAAGGATATTGTTGTTGGCCGTGTTGATGACGTTAAACACCCCACTGCTTCCGTCTGCGGTAAAGCTTACATTAAATGTAGCATTGACACCACTGCAAACGGCAGTGGTGGCCGAAACACCACTAATGGTACAAACCGGTGCAGGGATAGACAAACTGATATTGTCCAAACCGTATTCATCGCGTGCGCCCGAACCGCTTACGTCTTGTCCTTTCCAACGGAGGAAAAACATCGCTCCGTTAGGAATATTTAATCCGGTAAGCACGGTGCTTCGGGGTACTGTTACAACCGCAGGCGAAGCATCGGCATCGGCAGGGGAGGTATAGTCTAAAGCACTGACTTGGGTATAGGTGCTGCCATCGGTTGAGTACCAAAAGTTAAAGCTATTGGCACGCGGCGCATCATTACGCACCACAATATCGTAGCTTAGGTTGAGGGAAGTAAGAGTGCTTCCGCTGTTGTTGCAAATTTGAAGGTTGATGCCGGCATTTACGCTGTTAAAAACCGTACCGGTGGGTTGTATCCAAACGGCTTGGTTAGTACCCCCTCCATAATTAAGGGCATAAAGACCTCCGGTGGTAATACCTCCATTGGTGGCACCTCTTGCAAAGTTGCCCGTAGTGTTGGCATTACCGGGTCTGAAAATATCTACAAATCCGCTAAAGTTCCATGTTTTTGAATCGAGTTGGGCGGCAGTGGGTGGATTGTTAAAGCCCGTACCGCCAAAACCGGTAAAGTTAACACTCAAGGGGGCACCGGTAAACGATTGGCAATAGGTATTATCGCCTAATGCGCCACTTCTTATCCATGCGCGGATGAGTGCTATATCGGCAACACTCACAGAACAGGGGTCTGATGCAGGCATATTACCGCTACCGCAAGTGAGCGGCATGGTGCAATCTATTTTAATGACATAAGGACTGGCGTTTTCGTCAAAAGGACGAACAGCAGGCGGACATTGCGATCCGCCGCTCAACACACCTAAATAGGTGGTTTGGTTAAAGTCGCTCGAAGGGGACGACGATGTATGGCAACCGTCACAACCATAAATGCTGATAAAATTTTGCACATCGGGATTATAAAAATAAGGCTGTGCCTTTGTATTGACCGATACGAGCACGATTAAAAAAGCTAGAATAATGCGTAGTCCAATTTTCATATCAAGTTGTTTTATTTTTAAATTTCTTGAATAGTAAGTTCAAATCCCTGAACTTTCGATATATCGGCAAAATTAACACCTAATCATCAATCTAAACAATTTAAACGTTACCAAATGGTTAAAAGTGAAGTAAAAAATACTTTTTGGTGATTAGAGAAAGAAAAGTTACCGACACCTTTGAATACATTTGAATTAGTAAGATTAGGTGTCGGTAACGTAAAACTCTTTCCGTTTTAAATAAGCCCACTTAAAGGTAATGATAGTTTCTTTACCTTTATGCCCCGAAAACCCGAAAACACCCGTTCAATCTATTACTTTTACTAAATGCCGGTATGATAACACTGTTCATCAAAGAAATCAACACTTTTTTCAGTTCACTCATTGGATATTTGGCATTAGTGGTGTTTTTACTCACCACCGGATTGTTTTTATGGGTTTTTCCCGATACCAATTTGCCCGATTACGGGTATGCCACGTTGGAGCCTTTGTTTTTTACCGCCCCTTGGATATTTATGTTTTTAATCCCCGCTATTACCATGCGGTCGTTTTCGGAAGAGTTCAAGAGTGGCACCATCGAAATATTGGCTACTCGCCCGATTACCGATATGCAGATTATCCTTGGTAAATACTTTGCGTCCTTGTTCTTGGTCTTATTTGCCCTATTGCCCACATTGGTTTATTATTTTACCATTTACCAACTTGGTTTGCCTTCGGGCAATATTGATACCGGTGCAACATGGGGGTCTTACATTGGGCTGCTGTTGTTAGGAGCAGCCTTTGCAGCCATCGGCATTTTTGCTTCTTCGCTCAGCAGCAATCAAATCATTGCATTTTTGTTGGCAGTGTTTTTATGTTTTTTGTTTTACCAAACCTTCGACTATTTGAGCAAGCTCAACGTGTTTTATGCCAAACTAGACGACTTTGTAGAACAAATAGGCATTAATGCTCACTACGAATCCCTTAGCCGGGGGGTGATTGATACCCGCGATGTCGTTTATTTTGGTTCGTTTATCACTTTGTTTTTAATCCTGACCCGATTAGTGGTTGAAAGCCGGAAATGGTAACAGGCAACCCATACATCTATTCACCTTGCCTCAAAGACGTTTATGTCCGCTAATAAAAAAACACAATCCTTCACTCAATTCGGCATCTTGGCAGCTATCCTGCTGCTGCTCAATATTGTTGCGGCTTATTTTTATTTCAGAATAGACCTGACGACCGAAAAACGTTTTACTCTGACACCCGCTACCAAACAAATGCTCCGAAACATAGACGATGTGGTCTATGTAAAGGTGTTTTTATCAGGAGAGTTTCCGGCAGGGTTTAAACGGCTTCGAAATGCCACTTTAGACATGCTTAAAGAATTTAGAGCCTATTCGGGCAATAAGGTAGAGTTTGATTTTATTGACCCATTTGAAGGCATTTCGGACACTAAGCAGCGCGAAGAGATATTCAACCAATTATCGGAAAAAGGGTTAGAACCTCGCCGGTTGATTGAAAATCAGGAAGACTACTCTGAAAAAATCATCTTCCCGGGTGCCATGCTCTTTTATAAAGGACGGGAACTTCCCGCCAACCTCCTCCTCCAACAACTCAACACCGGTGCCGAAGAAACCCTCAACAATTCCATCGCTTTGTTGGAATACAACTTGGCCAACACCATTCAAAAGCTGCAACGAAGCACCAAACCCAGCATCGCTTTTTTAGAGGGGCACGGTGAATTGCCCCTTGACGAGGTGCGGGATGTAATGGTTTCCTTGTCCAACTATTACCAATTGCAACGCCTTGACATTACCAAGAACCTCTACATCCCTCCTAAGTTCTGGGCACTCATCATTGCCAAACCTACCAAAAAATTTGAGGAGGTCCATAAATTTAAAATAGACCAATACATCATGAACGGCGGCAAGGTATTGTGGTTGGTCGAAAATTTGGCGACTTCTTTAGACAGCTTGCAGTCCAATAACGGTTCGTTTATAGCCTTGGATTATGGGCTAAACCTCGAAGACCAATTGTTTAAATACGGGGTAAGGGTCAATTTTGATTTGGTACAAGACCTGCAATGTTCCAAAATACCGCTTGCCGTTGGCAGGGATGCCTTTGGTAATGCCTCGCAATTGGAATTGTTCCCATGGACGTATTTTCCGGTGATTACCGAAACCAACAACGAGCACCCTATTACCAAAAACATGAGTGCCGTCATGCTTCAATTTGCAGGCACCATAGACACCATCAATACCCGTAAAAACGACCTCAAAAAAACCGTTTTATTAAGCACCTCTCCTTACAGCAGGGCAGACGCTACTCCGGTTCGCGTTGATGTCAATACCGTTCGCACCAAACCCAAGCCCGAAGAGTTTAGCGCAGGTAATAAGCCTGTGGCAGTGGCTATTGAGGGCAAATTCCCGTCGCTGTTTAAAAACAGACTCGACCCTTCTACCCTTGCTATGATTGATACGATACCCGATGTAACCTATAAGGAAGAAAGCGAGAACAACAAAATGGTCGTGATTTCAGACGGCGATGTGATACGAAACGAGTTTGATGCCAAACGCGGACAAACCAGCCCTTTAGGTTACTATAAGTACACCGGTGAAACCTTTGCCAACAAAGACCTGATTATCAACGCGATTGAATGGTTGAACGACGACAACGGCATCATCAGTGCCCGAAACAAAGACATCAAACTTCGCTTGCTCGACAAACCGCGCATCAAAGAAAGCAAATTGCAATGGCAACTGCTGAACCTATTGCTGCCGCTAGTCATCGTCTTGCTGTTCGGATTGGGGTATAGCCTATGGCGTAAACGAAAGTATTCGTAACTTTTGGGCTGCTTTGCCGTTAACGAAACCTTTACTACCTTTGGCTTCTTATGAACCACCCACCCACGATACTCGTTACCGGAGGCACCGGTTTTGTAGGCAGCCACCTGTTGCGACTGTTGGTCAACAAAGGGCTTTCGGTACGTGCCACCAAACGCCCTAATAGCAACCTGTATTGGGTGGACGATGTTGCCACCCAAATAGAATGGGTGGACTGCGACATCAACGACCCACAAGGGTTATACGATGCGATGGCTAATATTGAGCAGGTCTATCACAGTGCCGCGCTAGTGTCTTTTGACCGCTCGAAACAGAAACTGCTCCATGAGACCAATGTTGAAGGAACGGCAAATGTGGTGAACATGGCGTTGGAACGCGGGGTAAAAAAACTGCTTCACGTCAGTTCTATCGCCTCTATTGGCCGCAAACTGAACCAACCACAGGTAGATGAAACGATACAATGGGAAGACAGTCCCATCAACACGCAGTATGCCATCAGCAAGAACTTGGCAGAGCGCGAAGTATGGCGCGGCGTGGCAGAAGGGCTTTCGGCGGTGATTGTCAATCCTTCCGTGATTATTGGAGAAGGGGAATGGTCAACGGGTTCCTGCCGTTTGTTTACGCAGGTATGGGAAGGGTTGAAGTTTTACCCCCTCGGCGGAACCGGTTTTGTGGACGTGCTCGATTTGGTGCAATTGATGGTGGAATTGATGGACAGCGATATTCAAAGCGAGCGATTTATTGTCAATGCTCACAACCTCAGCTATCGCGAGTTTTTTGGATTGGTCGCCCGTAGTCTGGAAAAACCCGAACCCTCTCGACCTATCACCCCCTTGATTGCCGAAATCGGTTGGCGGTTGGAAGCACTAAAAGGATTTTTTACCAAAACTTCGCCGCTCGTTACCAAAGAAACCGCCCGAATGTCGCAACACCGGTACTATTACCACAACAACAAACTCCTATCGGCTACCCCTTTTGCTTTTACCCCCATAGAAGAGTCTGTGTCCCGAATATGTAAGGAGTTTTTGGCGGCACATCAGCAATAACAGCTCATTTACTTATAACACCTTCGCCCCTGCCGACCACCTTGTACCAAATTTTTTGACAAAATCCCCTGTGGTAAACCTATCTTTGTGCCGGAGGTTAAAAAGCTATGGAGGTATATTACTTGGCACGAGGGGTGAGCATCGTTGAATGGCAGGCACTCGGTTTGAGTGAACAGCCCGATGTGGTGATTTATGAAGACCAACAATTTGTGCCCAAACAGATTCAGCCCAAGCAAAGCCATCCTGCTGCTGTCCTCACCACCGAAACCGGTTCGATTCACCGACAGTGCCTGTCCGACATCGCCGCCTTTGCTTACACCCCAACGAACAACGGAAAGTCGCTCATTGAAACCTTAACCTTTGATGGTGCCGAACATTGGTTTTACCTCCGCATGTCCTTGTTTTACCGCTACCATAGTGTGGTCGTTGCTGCCGAAAGGGTTAAAAAATCACTCCAAACCTGCGGAATTGATATTGGACAGGTAACTGCCCTCCACATTTTTCATCTCCATCCTACCCTACCTTCGCTTTTGCCCGGCTTGTCGGTTCACCTGCACCTTGCCAAGCATACTGCCCCAACAAAAACGCCTGTTTGGATGATGTTGCAGTATCTGTTGCTCTTTGTAATGCGTGCCATGCTGGGTTTGTGGCAACTACGGTTGTTGCTAAACATCACTCCCAAAAATGTATTGATCACGGATCCGGAGTTGCTTCAGGAAATGGTTGCGCTGCATCGTCCCAATACGAGGATATTGACCGATACTTATTTCAGCTACCTTTTGGAAGCCGTTAAAAACCGGACGGACTTCTTAATCTTGTCTGAAATACAACCTCCGCGCTTAGATAATGCCCGCCGCCGCCGAATTTCACGCAGGTTAATTCTGCCTGCCTATCCGGGTCGGACTTTGAATTTCGATGTGTTTACTTTCCTCACGCTGCTCAATCCCCTAACCTACCTGCAACTCTACCGCACCTATCGCCGGTTAAAGGCTATCCGCCCCCATCCTGAATTAAGCCCTTCGAACCAATGCTTGTTTCAATTATTGCATGGTGCTTTTCCCCTTATTTTACAAGGAGTATTCCGGCACAAGGCAGCCCGTTTGTTTGCAAGACTTGCGCGGGTAAGCACCCTTTGTACGCCCAACGAACATGCGGTGAACAACAAACCCATTATTCAGGCGGTAAAAATGCGCGGGGCAACCACTATCGGGTTACAACACGGAACCCTATCGGTTTTTTACCATTGCCACCACCCGTTGGATAGCGCATATCAACATCTCCCCGATTACACCATCTTTTGGGGAAATGACTATCTGCAATCGCTCACGCGCATCAATCCCGATTACAGCACCAACAATGCCGTTTGCTTAGGTCAGTTGCGCACCGATGCTATTCCTATGCTTTCTCAATCGCTAAGAAAAAGCCAAATTCACCCACAACTATCCGATGACCGGCCTTTGTTGCTTTACCTCTCCCAACCCTTTGTTGGCAACGAACAACCTTTGCGCCAACAACTCGCTGTCGATTTTCTGCTGCTTCAACAGCATTACCCGCAATATCAATTGGCCATAAAACCCCACCCTTTAGAAACCGACCATCGGTTTTTTTACCACATTGCCGAACAAACCAAACACTGCAACCTGCTGTTGCTGACACAAGAATTGTATCACTTATTGGCTGTAACCGACATTGTGATAACCTACCACAGCACCGCAGGGGCAGAAGCCGTTTATTTTAAAAAAACGCTTTTAGTAGCCGACTATCTACATAATGATGCTGCCGGCTACATTCGGGAAGGTGTCGGGCTTGGCTATCACAACGCCCAAGAACTTGTTGCTTTAGTGGCGGATGTGATGCAACATCGCCGTCAAATCAACCCGCAACAACAAGACTTGTTTATAAAAAACCGTGCAAACAAAATAGACGGACAAACAGCCGCCCGGTACCTCGATTTTATACTATCGGTACAGCCCTCTAATAGATTGAACCATAAGTAGGTTCAACCGTCATTGACGTTGTTTAGGAGGTACTAATGAGAGAGAGAACAGCTACTTTGGGTTCTTTGTGGTTAAAAAAGATGAATCCATAAAAGGCAACACATTAGCAGGGGTAGAAGTACCTTGACAACCGCCCTGTATCATTTTGACAAAAACAGATACATTACCCCGAAGCAGCACGAAGGGTTATTCCGGTGAACCGAATTTTTTGAGAATGTCACCGCTAAACACTAAAGGGAGAAGGGTTTTGATAGAAGGAACGACCAACACTTTTTCGTTTTTGCCCAAGAGGTAAACCTTTATGTTTTGACCATATTTTTGTTCGTACTCTGCCGCCACCTGCCTGCAAGCACCACAAGGAGCAACAACACTGTCAAAGTCGGTATTGGAATAATTGACGGTAATGGCCATTGCCTTGACCGGCACATTAGGATATTCTGCCGAAGCATAAAACAAAGCGACCCGCTCAGCACACAATCCGCTGGGGTATGCGGCATTTTCCTGATTGTTGCCTGTCAACACTTCTCCATTTTCGAGCAAAACTGCCGCTCCCACCTGAAACTTTGAATAGGGTGCGTAAGCCTTCAAGCATGCCTGTTGTGCCGCCCTAAACAAGTTAACTTCTTCCTGTTCAAAAGCACTGTAATGTTCGTATAACTCATAAACAGCCTGAAAAGTGATTTTTTTCATGTAACATTTGTAGGAGTGTTCTAAACAAGTACTGCCTTGATTGAGGTAGTAGGGGTCTCTAAAAAAGACAAGCAGGCAAAAGCAGTTACTAATTTGGCGGCAATATAAGGAAGTTGGTGTTTATCAGGACAATTCTGAGGCTTTGTAATGAGTTTCGTTAATAGCCTTAACGATGCTTTCTTTATTGACCACATCGGCATCATAGACCACTGTTGCGGTACTTGTGGGAATGTCCAATTCGGTTTGGACAATGCCGTTTAGTTCATTAATCGTATTGTTAACATAATTGGTACAATGCTTGCAAGTCATTGTTTCTACCTTTATGACTACCTTTTGTGTGTTCATGTGGATTTGATGTGGTGAATTAGTGAAAAGGATACCTCAAAATTAGTATTTTAGCGGCGATTTGCAAACGGGGTGTTAATCGTTTTATTTCAAAAAAAATCTTTAACACCCAATAAGCGTATTATTTATGTAATTCTAAGCGGTTTTGTATAAACATTGTTTTGGTGGCAAGGTTCATTTATTAACCTAAAGTTGTTTTTGTTTGCAAAATAATTTGAGCATCGGATTTCTGGAGTTCCATATTTGGGACTTGGTGGATATTGTGTTGGTGGGCTTGCTCATTTACAGGCTATACAAATTGCTTCGCGGCACTTTAGCGTTTAACATTCTCATCGGGGTATTGCTCATTTACCTCATGTCGGCAATCGTAGGCCTGCTCGAGATGAAAATGCTGGCCTCTATTCTTGGTCAATTCGTAGAAGCGGGGTTCATTTTACTGGTTATTTTGTTTCAACAAGAAATCAGGCGATTCCTGTTTTACCTGGGAAGAGGCAGCGGTCTCAGTAAAAATAAATTTTGGCAATGGTTGGTGAAACGCGACACCCCTACTCAAAAGCAGGAGTTAAAAGAAGAAATCATGCGGGCAATCAACAATATGTCTCATACGCGTACCGGTGGACTATTAGTGTTTACCGATGCCGCCGAGAAAAATTTCTTTTCCGATACCGGTGTTCCCATTAACGGCGATATTAGCAGCAAGTTGATTGAAAGCATTTTTGACAAAGGCAGCCCCCTGCATGACGGGGCGATGGTAATTGCCGAAAACAAAATATTGGCCGCCGGTTGTGTTTTACCCGTCTCGGAAAATCCCGAATTACCCACCCGAGTAGGGATGAGGCACAGAGCCGCCACCGGCATAACCGAAAAAATAGACGCTTACGTCATCGTTATTTCCGAACAAACGGGACGTATTTCTGCGGCTCAAAAGGGCAAACTCACCATGAATATCACCCAAAGTGCCTTATCTGAAATTTTGGAGAAGGTATTGGTGTAGGATTATAGGGGCTGAAATTGTGTGAGAAGTTCAGGTTTTAACAATTAGCAAAAACAATTATCAACAATGTAGCATTTCCTACTTGAATCTATAGTTTACTGTAAGTTTATTTGACAATCTTAAAAGAAGCTATCAGATAAAGTGGTAGAGTGAGCACTACAAATTGGTAGGAGTGTTTGCTATAAAATGTTTGGAATGTATTTTTTTTAACATCTCCAGTTTTTGTATGAAATAATAGCGATTTATTAAGGCTTTGTTGCTTAAAATCACATTCCGAAGGTCATGATACTTATCAATATAAAATCTTTCAGCGGTTAGTAGGATGTATAAGTCTTTTATACACTTAACAAATAACTCATACGCATTTATCCTTGATTCCGAAAGCACCTTTGTTGTTTTTATAGCTTTCCTGAATGTGTCAATTAGATTGAATAGTTCATCAGAAGGTGATTTACTTTCCCATTCTATATTCTCTCCAATATCGATCAGTTCTAAATATCCTAATATCAATTCACAGTTAACAAGAAAATAAACAATGTCGGGTTTAGACTTTAAATTTCTTAATATTTCAACAGCTATTTTAACCTCATTTTTAGATAGATATAAATGAGCCGTGACTAATTGAAGTGTGTCATCTCTTTGATTATTGGGCAGTAAATGTATGTAATCTCGAATAAAATTTTCAGCCCATTCAAATTCGCCGGCCATGCAAGCAGCTGCCGATACAACTCTAAAATTAACTGGAGTAAGTTTACCTGCTGCTTTGTACCATTCGTCAGAAATAAATTTTCTATATAGTTCAAATCGTTTTTGACCATAGTCCGGATAACCTTGAAGATGTTTTTCTAACGCAAAGTTTGATAAATCAATACAAGCATTGTAATTATCTAGGACACTTAATCTTGTTGTGTTATTGATTAATAAGTTATACCCTTTATCAAAGTATATCTCTGCTTCGAGTTCGTGCATTTTAAGCAAGTAGTACATGAGCAGGATTGCGGGAGCTACTTGTTTGAATTTTTCTTCCTGCTTATCAATAAATGCCTCTACTTCCTCTTTAAAAAAATAATCAAAATTATGCGTGTTAGCGAAGCTATATCGGCTTCCTAACATACACCTGTAACTATCTAATGCAAGAATAATAAAATGCAACAAAATTGCTTCTAAACGATTCTGATGAATGTTATGTAAAGGTACAGCTGCATTTAATTTATGAGAATAAAAATGCTGTTGTAGGGTATATAAAAAAGTCCTTCTGAAGTAATGATCGTAATCTAAGGAGTCTTCAGCATCCAAAATAGCGGTGTACTTCTCGTTGTGCTTTTCAAATTCCATTTCGAGAGAAGGAATAATATGTAAAACTGCTAACAAACAAAGTTCATCAGGCATTAAATTATTATCCGGCGAAACTCTAAAGTTAAAAACCATCATTTTTTTAACCACTTCACATAGTGACGACATTAAATCGCGCATCGTTCCGTCGTTGTATGATTTTCCCGGAAATATTTTTTTATAAGCACCCTCTTTCGACCAAACTGATAAATTGCCATTTTTGAAGTAAGGCTTTATAGTATCATACAATTTAATTAGAGTTGCATTAGAATTAAATACCGGCGACTCTATGAATAGCTTTAGCTGTTTAAATTCAGCTTGGCTAAATACACCAAGGTAATGCATTAATTTAGGTACAAGACTTCGATTATTAGTATCTGCCATAAAATTTACAATATTTTAAGAATGAAAATAGCTGCATAAACAAACCTCCAAATTAGAATTATGTAGTTGATTTGCAAGATCTTGCGCGTTTAAAAATAATGTAATTTCAATCGCATAATACTGCAAAATCCATTTTTTTTCCTTTCTTGTTTTAAAGCATTCTTTTAAAATTGCATCAGGATGTAAAATTAACAAAATGAATTGAGATATTTAACAACATCTATTTTTTAGATTTAAATTTTTTATTCAAAAATGCTTGAAAAGTACAGTGATTATATTGAAGTGGTGAACTCAAAAAAAAGATTGCGCCAGATTACCATTCATATTAAAACTCCAAATTGGCAACCATCTTTAATAGATATCTTGCCTATAAATTTAGAAGACCACTATTCCATTATAGTAAATCCTTTTTTGGCAGACATTCTTTGCACAGGGATTGATAATTCTTGTCTGCTCTTACTAAGAGCAGACTCATATATTTCTGCTTACAAAAACAGTAATTCGATTAATGTTTCTTTCAGCTTTTTTAAGACTGACATGGGAGGGGTTTTTGCCATTTATATTTCTTCTGCATCTTCTACCGGATTTATGGAGGTGAATTATGTACTGAAGTATTCCGAGAACGCAAGAAAGGTAAATCAATTATGGCAAAGAGGTATGTTGCATATAGAACTGGCTGGAAAAGGTACTGGCATTTTTAAACAAAAACTACAGAGTCTTACCAAACAACAACAGGTGACTGATTATATCGGACCCAAATGTATATGGTCACTAACATATCAGATAAGCGATGATTGTGTGATGTCCTTAACTGAAGCATTGTACCAATTAGTTGTCTTTCACGACCAACTACCACCCGAAAATCTTAACGAAGTAGGCGCAATACACCATGTTTGGAATTTGATGCCTTTACATTGTAACCCTATTATATAACATACCATTGATTTGAAATAAATATGCAGTATGTGTGTATTATAGTAATGAGTGTTGATTAATATTCCCACAGGCTATAAAGCACTCAATATCTTTTCTTTGAGAGTTTTTCAAATTCTCCCATTCATTTTTTTAAATGAAATCTGGTAGTCGGCTTTTTTATTTTTCACTAAACAAGATGAATGTATGTTGTTTCGCACTTTTCTCGCTTTACTCTTCTTATGCAAAGTCGCTTTGTTCGCACAAAGTGATGATACTCAATCATCAGAGGAGATCATAAAAACATTAAGCAATAAAGTATGGAAACTGCAAAAAGATAACCGCCTATTGAAATCGGGCATTACTAGGCTTAGTAAGCACTTGGAGAGTAATACAAATCTGACAGACAGTTTACGAAAAGAGACAGAAAAATTGATGAGACAGTTATCAGAAAACACTACCGGTTTAGATAGCAAAATAAACAACAATGAAGAAATGTCAAACCTACAGTTTCAGGATATAAGACGGTTAGTTCATCATAAAACCATGTTAGGTTTCACCGGTATAAGCATGGTACTATTGGTATCAGCTTTATTGTATTGGCTCATACACCGCAAACGTTATACCGATAAAAACGATGTATTAGAACAAGTTCGCCAAACTCGTGCAGATATTGAGGAGGAACTTTTAAAAGAATTTCAAAAGCAAACTTCATTGATTGAAACGCAGATTTCGCTGATAAACGATAGCAAACCCCAACAAGATAGACATGTTTCGGTAGAACCCGATCATAAACTGGCACTAAAAGTTGCAGATGAAATTACTAGAATAGAAGGCAACCTTATGCTTATGGACCCCAAAACAAGAGGTCTGAAGCAATTGCAACAGTCAATGGTAAAACTGAAAGACAACCTAGAAGCTAATGGTTACAAAATTCCCGAATTGCTGGGTATAAACTACCATATAGGCTTGAACTTAACGGTTACTAACCATTTACAGGACGACACACTTTCTAAAGGCTTGGAAATAATAAGCAAAGTGATTAAACCACAAGTCAACTACAATGAAATAATGATTCAATCAGCGCAGGTTGTAGTGTCGCAAGGGGTTTAAACTAGAATCGACCCAATAAAACAACACGCTTCTGTTCATTTAAAACGTAACTATATTCAAATTATTAAACCAATTTTGCCATGAGAATTAACATTGATTTCGGTATTGATTTGGGTACAACTAACTCAGCCATATCAAAAATGGATAATGGTATTCCAAGAGTAGTTAAAACCGAAGAGCAGGTAGAAATAATGCCCTCTTGTGTTCATTTCACCAATAAAAAAACGGTGTTGGTGGGAAATAAAGCTCTAAATGCCTTAAAAACCGATAATACAAATGCCTTGAAAAACTTCTCAAAAGGTAAGGTCAATACTTTCTCAGAGTTTAAAAGAACTATGGGAACTAATAAAACTTATGAATGCAGCAATATGGGGGTTGCATTTACTTCTGATGAACTATCATGTGAAGTGTTAAAGAAACTCAAATCACTGGTTTTAGACGAAAATGTAGATGCTGTAGTAATTACAGTTCCGGCAAAGTTTAAAAACCAACAAAAAGAAGCAACAATCAGGGCCGCTAAATTGGCAGGACTAAAACAAGTCGTGTTGCTTAACGAACCTGTAGCGGCAGCAACTGCATACGGTTTAGACACAACTCAAAAGGACGGGTATTGGTTGGTTTATGATTTCGGTGGTGGCACTTTTGACGTAGCACTTATTAAAGCCGAAGATGGCATTCTTGAAGTAAAAGACACCGATGGAAATGAATGGTTGGGAGGTAAAAACTTAGATGAAGCCATAGTGGATCATCTGCTAATACCAAATTTACAGGCAAATTATGTTATTGACAAATTGCTGAACAATCCCGAAAAGCGCATGTTGTTGCGCGATGTGTTAAAGCCAATAGCCGAAGAAGGAAAAATTGTTTTATCTTTTAAAGACTCTCATCGTTTCGTATCTAACCTAGGTGACCTGCCTTTTTCCGACGAAAAAGGTCAGGAACCGGAAGTGGATGTATTAGCCACACAACAAGACATGGAGCGCGTACTAAGTCCATTGTTCCAAAAAACCATTGATATTACCAAAAGCCTTCTGGACAGGAATAACCTCACCGGTAGCCAACTACATGCTCTGATATTAGTAGGTGGACCAACCTTCTCACCCATTCTGCGCCGAATGTTGAAAGAGCAGATAACCCCCAAAGTTGATACCTCAATTGATCCAATGACTGCTGTTGCCAAAGGAGCAGCTTTGTTTGCTTCAACTATTCAAAAAGCTGAAATCAATAGAGACTTTACAAAACTTCAGCTTGAATTGGATTACTCAGCAACTAGCGTTGAAGAATCTGAAACAATAGGCATATCCATTCTTTCAGATAAATCGGAAGGTAATTTGAACAGCGTTTTTTGGGTAGAAATTTCCCGGGCAGACGGCGGCTTTACAAGTGAAAGGGTTAAATTGGGAGCAAAGTCAGGCTTGGCAGAAGTGCTGTTAGTAAAGGGACAGTCCAATGTGTTCCAAATCAGAGCGTTTGACGATGAAGGGAACCGTATTCCCTGCCAACCGGAACAATTTAACATATTACAGGGTATTATCGTGGACGAAATGGCCACCCTTCATTACCACATTGGCATTGGACTTTACTTCCCCGGTGAAAACCGAGAACTGTTTGAACCGGTTAAAGGACTCGAAAAAAACAAAAAAGTGCCTGCTAACGGTGTGATTAATGGTTTAAAAACAAGAACGACTTTAATTCCGGGCAATAAGGAAGAAAAATTAACTATCCCCATCTATCAAGGCGATTATAATGCTCCAGGAACCAATCCCCTCCTAAATAACCTCATTTATGAAGTAGTTATTAACGGCACACATATTCAACAAACATTACCCGAAGGAAGCGAGATAGATATTACCATTAGAATAGACCGTTCTGAACACCTACAGTTTTCCGCTTTCTTTCCTCTGCTTGATCATCATGAAGAACTATCAATTGTCATCAAAAACACCGACCCCCCTACTGCCGAAGAATTAAGCACACAAATTGAAGAAGCCATACAAACTGCTATCCATATAAATGCAAGGGAACTGTCAGAAAAACTAAATGCACTCAAAAACCAACTTAACATCGAGAAGGGCAGCTTTGACGGGCGATTTAACATCTTGAATGAATTGCGAAAATTGCTTTTAATGCTTGATACAGAAAAACAAAAAACCGTTTGGCCCGAACTGGAAAAAGAACTGAATGAAGAGTTTGATAGCCTTAATAAAGTGGTTGACCTGGCAAAAGGAGATGAAAGAATTAATTGGGAACTTGTAGATGGTTATATCAATGATTACAAGCGACAATTGCCAATAGTTTTAAGAGATAAAAATATAAAAGAGGCGCGGGTTCTTATTAATGACATCTACAGCACACGATATGAAATAGTAAATATCGCCCTTAGCGGTGAGCTGAATTGTGACAAATTAAGAAAAATACAAAGCAGCTTTAACGATATTTTGTGGACCAACCAAGGAAAAGCAAGGGAATTACTGAATGAAGGCATTCAACTGTGTAGCGAAGGTAAAGCAAATGCCGTATCCGGAATACTGAGGCAATTATATACACTCATGCCTAAATCAAATCGAACTATACTTGAATTATAGGCAAAATTGTATTCCTGACAATTTGCAACAAGTTAGAATGCTGATAAAAAGTTGAATTTTTTAATTGATTAAAGTGAGTATTTAATGTAATTTTCTTGATGGGATTAATTTTTTTGTTTGTATATCTTAGCTTAAAAACTAAACAACTATCACATATTACACTAACAAATCCCCTTGACTCAACCCTAATTATATGAAGAATAAAACGAAATGCAATTCCCCTTTTAATTAAGAATCACAGGGCTAGATAAGGGTGTATATATATTGCATATTAATTTTCAAGCAGCATTAAAATATCTTATAAGAAAAACAATAAGATATAAATCAATTTTTAACACCCCACAAATGCTATGATTTCCTATATAGCTTCGACCTTCTAAAAAATCTCTTTATGCAACTTATATTAAATAATCCATTCCGCATAATGGGTGTTCTTGCTGGAACAAGTGCCAAAGATTTTTCCCGAATTAGTAAAAATCGGCGAAGATACCTGTCGGCAGGGCAAGAACCTAATGAAGAATACAGCTTTCTTTGTTTAGGCCCCTTAACCCTTACTGAAAAAAGTTTTGAACTCGCTAATTCCGAAATAAACCTGGATGCCGAAAAATTAAAAGCCGCTTTTTTTTGGTTCTACAGCAAATCGGAGGTTGATATTCAGGCAATTGAAGCTCTTAAAGCAGGCGACAAAAAACAATGTGAAGAAATTTGGCGAACACACACTAAAGAAAATGCTTCTGAATCCTTTAACCTTTCGACTCTTCTTCTTTGTAGAGCATCTACATTAGAATTGTCTGATAAAGTCGGATTATTCATAGAAGCAACCGGGTTGAAGTTGAATTTTATAGAAGGGAAACATTTTACTGACTTCAAACAAGCTGTAACTGATATCACCTTTCAAACAACCCCAATTGAAACACAGGTCGCTTTTCTACAACTTATTTGGATTGAGCTTGAAAAGCAAAACATAAATGCCATAAAGCAATGGCTGAAGGCAATAAACGAGCTAAAGTATATAGCTAAGGAAAAGTTCACTAAATGGTTAACCGAAACACTTATCCAAAACATAGAAAACAAAATAGAATCGACAGGAAATCAACGGCGGTTAAATAATGCTCTTTCATTGCAATTTGGTGAAGCACTACTTGAAAATACTATCAAACAGTTAGATACTTTAGAGTTATTGTTGACAAAAAAAAATGCTTATTATATCGGTATAACTGACAAAGTGGCTGAAGAAGTCTTGCAATGTGCAAAAAATTACTTTACCCTCCACGAAAACAATTTAAGTACTACCGAACTAGCTGAAAAGGCAACAGTATTAGCAAAAAAGGCAGAAAAGATTGCTTTTGGACATGCCGCTAAAGAAAATAATAAAACATTTATTAAAAATGTAGCTTATTGGATTGAAGATCTTCCCGGACTTAGGAAAAAACAACTAGTTCAGGAAGATTACGATGCTGTTGAAAAATTATTAGATAATTTTGAGAACCTCGAAAGAATAGGTAAAGAAGAAATTAATATTTTAATTCATTCTGCAAAGCCTTACTTAAAAAAAATTAAGGACAAACTTGACGATTTGGATGAGTTTTATTTAACTATTAGCTCGAATGTAATTCGTCTAGCTCAAAATAAGATTGTTGCTCTTAATGAGCTTTTTGCAGATAACATAATTAAAATAGTAAACATTCTCAATCAAATGAACAGAGTTGATAATTATACCTACTACATTCCGACTAATTTAAAAAAAGAATTGATAGACTTTCAACTTTCGATTAGATATTTATATGAACAGTTGACCACCTTACTAAAAATGGATATGGTTGACAATTTAAGAGATACTGTTGCCAAGAATAGAAAAGGAATTAGGGAGATGGCCAACAAACTTAATGAGTTCACAGGTAGCAGTTACTGCATCAATTCTGATGATTATGACAATATCTCTAAGCATTACTTGAAAGAAAGGCATTTAAAGAATGTATATAAATTAACTGACCAAACGAAGTTGACCGAATTAGCCAAAACGGCTAATGATAGTGATGTGCGATTAGCAGCAGTAAATAGAATAACCAATCAAGTTTTCTTAATTGATATAGCCAAAACCGCTAAACATAACGATGCTCGAATTGCAGCAATAAAAAGAATCACCGATCAAGCTGTTTTGCTCGAAATTTCGAAAACAGCAAATGATCCGGAGGTTCGAAAAGCGGCAGTTAAAAAAATTACCGACAAAGCAAAAATAAACGAAATCATCCAAACTTCTGATGATAAGGATGTAGTAAAAACTGCAGAAGTAAAAAAAAGAAATCAACCGTTGCGTTATTATTGGTATGCAGTTGTGGTCATTCTTATAGTTGTTGCAAGCAGTAAAGGTTTCTATTGGTATAGAACTTTGGAACAAACTCAAAACATACCGTCAACAATTGTTGACCCGTTCCAAGATAACATGGTTTTAGTGCCGGGCGGCACTTTCCAGATGGGATGTACTCCGGAACAAAAAAATTGTTTTTCAAATGAAAAACCTGTACATAAGGTAACAATAGATAGTTTCTATCTTTCCAAATATGAAGTAACGCAAGTGCAATGGAAAATGGTTATGGGAAGTAACCCCAGTATGTTTAGCGGTTGCGATAGTTGTCCTGTAGAATCTGTTTCGTGGCAAGAGGTACAAGCGTTTATAGTTAAACTGAAGCAACTAACGGGCAATACTTACCGCCTTCCTACCGAAGCAGAATGGGAATATGCAGCAAGGGGTGGGAAGAAACTAGTGGCATCAAATAAAAAAACAAAAAACTATATGTATGCCGGCAATAATAATTTGAATGAAGTGGCGTGGTATAGTGAAAATAGTAGTAATAAAACCCAACCCGTAGGAAAAAGGGAACCCAACGAATTGGGTTTATACGACATGAATGGTAATGTATGGGAATGGTGTCAGGACTGGTATAATAAAGATTTTTATAGAAACAGCCCTGAAAACAATCCCCGAGGACCTTTAACCGGCAATTTTCACATTATACGTGGAGGGTCTTGGTTTAGTGCTCCTCATAATTGCAGAGTTTCGGTTCGAGACTTCATCAATCTTCCTGAAGGTAAAAGCCATGAATGCGGTTTTCGGCTGTATCAGGAATCTGTTAGTCATTAACGGTTTTATGTCTGCATCCAAAAAGAAAGCCGTTCATCGTGATTAAATTAGGGCATAAAACACCGACTAATTATCCTTTATAGAATTTACTCTGTTCATAAAGACTAAGTACAGAAGTTGGATTCAAATTGCAGAAAAGGTAGTGTGGGCTTTTTGAACAGCATCTTAACTCCCTCTATAACAAAGTCTAAATATCCAAAAGGGCAACATTGCAAATCTCGTCCAATGTTTGGGACTTCGCTTTTTCGATACGCTCCATGCGTTTTTGGAACTGGTCCATGGCGTAGTTGAGAAACATATCCAACTCTAGTCCAAAAGGCAATACCTCATAACCGCCAATGCCCTCCATGATAACCCCGATTGCCGGTTCGAGCAATTCGTTCATTCGGGTTTCGATGGCTTGCCAAACAACTTCACCGTGCTCGGCAGTCAGGCGCGAAAGCAGGTAGATGCCGTAGGCAATATGGCGCGATTCGTCTTGCTTCAACTTTCCTACAAAATCGAGCATTCCCGGGAAAATATTATTTTCGCGCAACACGGAATAATAAGCGTGGTAACCCGTTTCGGCCAATACGCCTTCCACAATCATGTTGTAGGTAACCGATGCCCGCGCCAATGCTACAGGGGAGCTATCGTATTGCAACGCTCCCATGACTTCGGGCAGTTCTTGTGAAAAAATGGTATGGTAACTAGGGGTGTAGTACCGGCTCAAATCACCGGCATCGGGGCAAACTTGGGTAAAAAAACGGTTAAACCCATCTACATGCTTGGCTTCTTCCCATAAAAATGAGGTTAAAAACATTTCTTCTTCCAATCGCCCTTCTTTTGCGATGACCATGATGAGGGGCAACAAATCGAGCGTTACCGCTTCCTCGCCTGCCTGAAACAGGGTGGTCAAACGCAGTACTACGTCTTTTTCGAGGTCGTTCAACTGTTTCCAGTCTTTGGCATCTTGGTCAAAACTGATGTCGTTGGGATTCCAAATTCCGTAGCGTTTGGCTTTTTGCCATAATCGCATAGGCGGGAGGTTGTGGTTAATTTTTTTCTCGCTTGTAGTTACAAATGAAGTTCGCATAAAGAATTGTTTTTTATGATTAGAAACGAATCGAACAAAGTAATCGGCAGCAATGACACACAGGCAGCCTTTTCCAAGGCCGCAATTGAGCGCACCAAGTTAGTTAATAAATGGCAACAGCATGGTGCTGAACATGAAATTTTTGTAATGGGGATTATTATGAAAAAGGGAAGAGAGTGATTTACGTTACCGGCACCTGTTTTATTCTAGGTACAGGTAACAATTCAAACCACATCAGACAAGCCGAAAGGCAACCCGGGGATAAGTTCCTTTAAACTGAAATGGTAATTAACCACTACCCCTTTATGCACTCCATCTACTATATCTCCCTCGCCCGATCTGCGTCTGAAACGCCGTTTGTCCGTATAAGATCCATATACCCCTGCCAACACATCGGCTTCCTGATGAAAAAAGCGCAGCGAATGAGTGCCCAAAACACATGGACGGTTTAGTAAGATCCAAACCAAGTAAAGAGGGAGATTGGTTTTGTTTTTAATCTCAAAATAGCGCAACAAGTCGCTTTGGTTCAACGCAACCGTTTCAGAAGGGTACAAATTGGCTTGAGGCAAGCGATGTCGAACAGTCATAAAAGTGCGTTGTTGGACTTTTACCTCTATAAACCCCACACACTCCCTCAACTCTATAGGATGTTGGTTGAAGATTTCCAAATCGGGGTATCCGGGAGTTGTGCTTTTTTGGGCATAGCACAAATTTTGGCGGTTGATATGCCCGATAAGTGCGGTTTCGTATTTTTCTGAAAACGCGCTGTCGTTCCCAAATTGATACTGCAATTTGCTTATACCGTCGCACCGCGTAGGGCAGGTGTCGCAGTTGTAATGATACTCGCCGAGTTGTTCGTAAACGTATTTGTCCATCGTCTTACCACTTTTTCGAGAAGGCTTGGGCTACCTCTGCCACATTGAGGGTGTTGAGTGTATGGGACTTAGTAAGTCCCCCTTTACGGGCAGAATATACGCCATACTTCACATGCCCTATTCCTTGTGTATTGTGCGCATCGGGATTAATCGAAAGCAACACCCCTTTGTCAAGGCAATAGGGAATCCAACGCCAGTCAATATCCAACCGGTACGGATTGGCATTGATTTCAATGATGACCTTATTGGCGGCACAGGCATCTATAATTTTATGATGATTGACGGGATATCCCGCCCTCGACAACAGCAACCTGCCGGTTAAGTGTCCCAAAATAACCGTATGCGGGTTTTCTATGGCTTTCAATAGCCTGCGGTTGGCTTTTTCCTCGTCCATTTGCAGGTTGGAATGTACCGAAGCGATGACAAAATCAAAAGAACTAAGTATCTCATCGTTGTAATCCAAACTGCCGTCGCTTAGGATATCGGCTTCTATTCCTTTGAAAATTTTGAATGGGGCTAAGGCCAAATTCAACCGCTCAATTTCTTGATGCTGCTGCAAAATATCCTGCTCCGATAGTCCATTGGCATAAAAAGCAGCCTTTGAATGATCGCTTATGCCCAAGTATTGATAACCTAATCCCTTACAAGTTTGCGCCATCACCTCCAACGAATCCCTGCCGTCAGAGTAGGTGCTGTGTGCGTGAAGGATGCCGGTAATGTCTTCCATGCTCAATAGTTCGGGCAGTTGCCCCTTTTGGGCTATCGCCACCTCGCCCAACCCTTCCCGAAGTTCGGGTTCGATGAACTGAAGTCCGATGCTTTGGTAAACACCATCTTCGGTGAGTGCTTGTGTATCGGGCTGTTTTATCCCGACTAGCTGTTCCCAATGCGCTTTTGTAGCGGTTGTTTGGAGCAATTGGTAAGCAAAGCTTTCTCCCTCAATAACTCGGTGAAGGATTAGGGGCAACCCTGTGGACGTTTGCGCTTTTTGACCATCGGCATCTGCCGAAAGCAGGGTGATGTCGAGTGCCCGACACCAATCTTCCAACCTGTCCCAGTTGCCTTGTATCAGCAATTCGACAAAATCAATCACCTCACACCGCCGCCGCATTTGTCCCGTCAACACGGCTTTAGTTACTTCGGGCAGTTTGGAAAAGGTCGCACAAATCTGTTCCGCCTCTGTTTCCACATCGGCATATCGATACCGTTTAGCGTTTGCCAAGTAGTATTCAATGCTTTTTCGGACACTCTCCTGCACCTTTTCACCAAATCCTTTGAGACGAAGCAAACGGTTTTCTTCGCAAGCATAAAGCAGTTCGCCCACACTGTCAATGTCTAACTCTTTCCATATTGCTTTCACCTTCTTCGGCCCAAGTCCCTTAATCCGAAGTATCTCCACCACCCCCGATGGCGTAAGCTGTAACAACCTGTCAATGAGGTCGAAACTGCCCGTATGGAGCAAGCTGTTGATTTTTTCGGCAATCGCTTTTCCGACCCCCGGTAATGCTTCCAATTCTTTTTCCGATAAACTGTTTAACGGAACCGATTGCGTTTCAATGGTGCGGGCGGCATTTTCGTAAGACCGAATTTTAAAAGGGTTTTCGCCGTGCAGTTCCATCAGGTCTGCCAGCAACTTAAATTTTGCGGCGATGTCTTTGTTTCGCATGGGTTAGTAGTGGGTATGGTTTTAAATGAAAGGGTTAAGGGTTCATCCGATATATTGGGAAGGGTTATCCTCAATAGTTGCCCCCCTGTTTTACCGGTTTACATAGCACAAGGTAAGTCAATTACCGAAATGTTGATGCCCGTTTATCCTACTAAATTTTCAACTTTTCTTCCATTTCAACTGTTTTTAATGTAGAATTTAAACCTCAATTTATGAAAAAAATCATTTTCCCTTTACTCGTATTCTTAATCGCAACAGTTGCTTTACATGCTCAGGTTAAAACCGTTTCCTCCGATACGGATTGGGCAAAACAACAGGTGTCTTTGTCAAATGCTTTTGAAGCAGAATTTATCATCCGCATTGGCGATGTGGACAATCTTGGCTTCGGTTGGCCGGAAGGTTTCGACCCTTTTTGCGGACGAATGACCGAGCCGCATTATTACCCTTGGGAGGCAAACCCAAGCGATTTACCCGGGTTCGACCGTATTTTAATGTCCTCCAAGTTTAACCCTTTGTCCGAACAAGTTTGCGGGACAGACGGCTATACCTATTCTTTCGACCCCGTTAACGGTAAACCAACAGTTTTTACCCTCTCCACCGACATTGCAAAAGGAACAACCGTTAAAAATGCCTGGCTTCAATTGTTTATTGACGATTTTCAGGCACCCACTTTTTGCTCCAAATTTCAGGTGATGCTGAACAACAGCCGTTTTAACGAAGCCGAAAAAATAATCAATGCCATAGACCAAACCGGCCCGGTAGGGAAACTAATCAGTATTCCCATTCCCGAAGATTTTTACCAAACTATTGCCGAGGGTAAACCCTTGAGTTTTAAGATTGACGAAATCAACGGAGCAGGCGATGGATTTGCCTTAGATTTTGCAAGGTTATTGGTCAATCGCAAATTTGAAAGCTCCTGTAAGGGCAATATTTCGGGCATGGTCATAGACAAAGATGCCGGAACCCCGATAGCTAAAGCAAAAGTGTGGAGCAACAACCACGCGGCAGTTACAACAAACGCAGAAGGACGATTTGAGTTAAAAAACTTACCCACCGGTTTTGAAATCCTCAACGCCTCTGCCACCGGCTATGCCGATGGTTCCGGTATGGCAGATATAGGAGAAGGAAACGAAAATGCAGAAGTGCTCATTTACCTCCAAATGGGAACGAACACTATTCGGTTCGACGACAAAGAATTAGCTATTGGGGAGTCCATCAACCTAAAAAACATCCTGTTCGACCAAGGGAAAGCCGAAATCAAAGCCACTTCAAAACCCGAACTCGATAAAGTAGTCGCTTTGTTGAAGGCAAACCCTACAGCCGAAATAGAACTATCGGGTCATACCTCTTCGGAGGGTGAAGCCTCTTACAACCGCTCTCTTTCCTACAAGCGCGTGAAAGCCTGCAAAGATTATATTGTAGAACACGGCATCGACTCGGGCAGAATTATCGCCGTGGGTTATGGCCCCGACAGACCGGTAGCACCCAACGATACGGAAACAAACATGGCCAAAAACAGAAGAGTGGAAATGCGGCTGGTTAAGAACTAAGTCCGTATAACGAACATACCGAACTTAGGCAAATGACCACTACAACCACTTAGCAAAGGGATCCCCCCTCCTACTGTTTTAACAACTGCATCACCCCTTGAAGCGGGATGATTGCCCAAGTGGGGCGGAAATTGAGTTCGTAGCCCAATTCGTAGATGGCCTTTTCGAGCAGGTTGTATTCCAAGAGGTATTTTATCTCGGGCAGATAACCGATATCTAAGCGGTTTCTTTGGGCGGTTTTGATATAGGTGTTTAAAAAAACCGCGACCAATGCGGCATAGTACTTTTCACCGGCGGCAAAAAGTTGTTTGCGGGGATAGGTCAATTCGCTTTGCTCGTTAAAGATAGTGGCGTAGATGGCGTAGTGAAACGAGCGCAGCATCCCGGCCACGTCTTTTAGTGGCGATTGTTTTACTTTACGGTCGTGAATGGTGTTTTCCGGCTCGCCTTCAAAATCGAGGATGCAAAAATCATCATCGGGTGGTGTTACCAACACTTGTCCCAAGTGGTAGTCGCCATGTATTCGTATTCGGCGGCTGGTCAAATGCAATTCGTCAAAACTGAGGATGCGGTTGATGATCTCTGTTTTGAGGTGCAAAAACTCGCGGGCATGATCTAAAGCCAGTCCGCTCAAACGGCTTAGGCTTTGTTCCACCAAATTGCAACGGGTATCAAACTGGTAGAGCAAACGGTTTTTGAGCCAAACGGTATAATCGCCGTTAAAATCTTGAGGAACAAAACGGGTATCTTGCATGTCGGATGACAGGGCAATGTGCATTTGTGCGGTTCGAAGGGCAAGTTGTTGGATGCTTTTCAGCACCTCAAATCCGATTAACTCCACCAAGTTTTCGCTTAGTTGCCTAATTTGTAATGGGCGCAATAACCTGACCTGTTCGATGGCATCGGTGTCCGTTTGTTTTTCTTCGATGCGTTTAAAAAAGCGCAAAATATGGTTGAGCATAAACGGCCAGGCATCGCCGTTGTTTTCTACCCGCTCTTGCATCAATGCGACCGACACATCATAGGTGTTTTTGCGTTTCCACGTAATACTGCCCGCAAAACGGGGCGAGTATTTAAACCCTGCCCGTTCGGTCAAGAAGTGAGTGATTTCGGAGTCTGGGTTGGGGTCGCGAAATAGCCGGCGATAGATTTTCAGAAAAAAACGGTTATCGTAAACAATAGAGGTATTGCTTTGGTCAACACCCAACAGCTTAGATTCCGGTTGATAACCGTTTACCTCGTCTATTTCCTTTAAAACAGAGCCTTTCAAAAACCTTAACGACCCGTTGCCCACATTCACCTCGTCGTTTTGAAGCAGGTGCAAAAACAGTTGTTGCCGGAATGTTTCGGTAAAAAGGGCATCTACCAACCATCCGCTTTCACCGTTGATGATGATGGGCGTTACGAGCGATTTGGGATCTTGTTCGGGTTCTGCCTGTTTTGGAACAAACGAGAGGGGTAAAAAATATTGTTGGGCAAGTCCCGTGTCGGGTATTACCTCTATGACAAGCAGGTAAACCCCTTTTGCGGTTGGCAAGGGGAAGGGGAGTAGCTTGTCAATGCTGATTTGTTTGAGGACGCTTGCTTTGGCGGCAAACCAACGACATTCTTGCAGATATACCGGAAAAACGTTTTCGTTCAAATGGGTTACGATAGCAGGGTCTTCAAAAAGGGTATCCCAATTGTTATCGGTGGTGATGGGCGAAGATATAATCATACGGGCAGGTTTATGGCGGTAAAAATAGACAACTTGACCCATTTTTGCATGGCAGTTGCAAATTAATTACCGTTCCGAACTTTCCCAATTATTCGGCAGGTTCAAAAGGCGATTGGTAGCCTTGTCCGTTGTATGCGACAAAACAAAGCCCTCTTGCAGGATAAACTCCGGCAAGCGGTGAACAGTATTTAGCGATAGGATACTTATTCTTTTACAACAGGTGCGCCTTTTTTAGTGCGGGCGGTATTGACATCCTCTTCCAAGCCTTCTTCCAATTCGTTTTGGATGGAAGATTTGGCTTGGTTAAACTCTCTGATGCCGCGACCTAAGCCTCTCATCAATTCTGGTATTTTTTTACCGCCAAACAAAAGCAAGACAATCAATAAAATCAAAATCATCTCGCCGCCACCCGGAAAAGAAAACAATAAAAGCGTATTCATAACTTCAGTTTTACTTGTGTAATAGTAAAGGTAATACTTTTAGCAAACTAATTGTTCAAAAAAAAGCACGTTTCTTAATTTTGCTGTAATAACGTATCAACAGGGTTGTTTTGTGCGATGCAGTCTATAAAAAACCAACGATTGTTTCATTACCAACCCGACAGGCATTACCCCTCATTCAAAAACGGGTTGTTCTGTCTTTCATAACCAATTTCAGTAGGCGACCCGTGTCCCGAATAGACGGTTACCTCATCACCAAGGGGTAAAAGTTGTTCTTCAATACTTTTGATAAGGGTTCGATAACTGCCGCCGGGCAAATCGGTACGACCAATGCTGCCCCGAAAAAGGACATCGCCGGCAATAACAAAGGCATCGGCACGGCTGTATAATGAGATGCTCGCCGGCGAATGACCGGGGGTGAACAAAATCTCTAAGGACGATTGCCCGAATTGCACCGATTCGCCCGGAACCAAATAGACCGATGCCTTGGGCGATTCCTCAATTTTGAAACCCCACATTAACCCCGCCTGCACCGCATAGGCCAACACCGGTTCTTCGCCCTCGTGAATGGCCAAGGGGATATTGTATTTTTCAACCACAAAGCGATTGCCTGCAACGTGGTCAATATGGCAGTGTGTGTTGACTAGCAATACCGGCTTTAGCTTTTCTTTGTCAATAAAGGCAACGAGGCGTTTGCGCTCGGCCCCGTTGTAACAACCCGGGTCTATAATCAGACACTCTCCCGTTTGGTCATATACAATGTATGTGTTTTCTGAAAAAGGGTTAAACGTGAAACTCGCTACTTGTATCATTGGTCAATCGTAATTTTTGCGCAAAGGTAGTTTGAATTGATTGGATTTTAGATAGAAGACTTTGGACGTTAGATTTTAGACTTAAGACGGAAGACATAAGATTTTAGACCGAAGATAATAGATGTAAGACCTAACACTTAAAAAATGTAACCGGCCGATTTGTTTCAGGGAGGGGAGTAAGAAGTCTTCCTATTTTGCTCACATACTGATTAAATTGCCGCTCTTACTCCCCCCTCTTTGCCTTGTGCCGCGACAAATCTTGATAAAAACCTTCTGCGTTGTTGCAATTTTTAGGAGAGAGGGGGCAAGGGGAGTGAGTAAAAAAACAGCAGCCAAAACATCAATCACCACCCGCCTCAGAACATAAACCAACAACCAATCCAAAGATCAATAGATACTTGGATGATAGTCGCCTCCCCAATAAGGGTGAATCCGCCAATTTTTACACCTGACAAAGCCCGCATGTCGGTTGACAATTCGATAAAACAGGGTGACAATGCTTCATTGCAGGGATGTTTTGAAATAAAATCAAGGCATCAAAAACCCTTGCAAGGGGACTTTGCCCCAAAACGGAGTGGCTTTGTTTCTTTGCAGGGGCGTTTTCGGATAAAATCGGGGGAATAAAAACTTTTGCAGGGAGGATATTTTCAAAAACACAGGGGACTTTACGCTATTGCAGGGATGTTTTGCTTCATTGCAGAGGTGTTTTGCTTTTTTACAAAGGCGCAAGGCATTCTTGCAGGAGAGCAATTTGACCCAAAACACCAAAAACCGGATATGTAGGGGCACCTCTTGGTTGCCCTAATACTCCTATAAAACGACAAATTGAGATAATAGAGGGGTAGTTTAGAAGACTCCTACCACCAAAAGTTAAAATAATTTGTCTGTTTACCGCAATAGTAGTACCTTCCACATCTATTTAGCCGTTTATATCGTTATACACTACGAAGCAGTACGCCAATCAATTATCCTAACCCTATTTAGCCATGTATATACGCCGACTATTCGTTATTTTGATATGGTTTGTGGCAATGTTCAGTGCCTACAAAACACAAGCTCAGGGGTTTTACACCGACTTTGGTAAAAACCGTGTTCAATACCACGACTTTATATGGTCATACTACGAGTCCTCTAATTTTATGACCTATTTCTACCAAGGCGGGCAAGACCTTGCCAAATTTACCGTGCAATATGCCGAGCAGAGCATTGGTGAAATAGAGAGCCGCTTGGAGTATCCCGCCAATACCAAAATAGAAATCATGCTTTACCATAACCTGTCCGACCTCAAACAGAGCAATATCGGATTGGGTGTAGAGCAAAACAATACCGGCGGGGTAACGAAGATTATCGGCAACAAGATATTTATTCACTTTGACGGCAACTTCAAAAACCTTGAGCGCAAAATCCGCGAAGGCATTGCACGCGTATTGGTTCAAAAAATGGTGTTTGGCTCTACCATTCAGGAAATACTCCAAAACGCCGTATTGCTTAACCTGCCCGATTGGTATGTCAATGGTTTGGTGGCCTATATTGGGCGCGATTGGGATACGGAATTAGACAACCGCCTACGGCGCGGGATGTTGAACAACGAATTTGCACGGTTTGACTTGTTGACCGGAGAAAATGCCACCTTCGCAGGTCATGCGCTTTGGTACTATATTTCGCAGGTTCACGGGCCATCGGCAATTCCAAATCTGCTATACCTCACCCGCATCAATCGCAGTGTGGAAAGCGGCTTTTTGTTTGTATTGGGCAATTCCGTCAAAGGGTCTATTCAGGAGTTTAACGACTATTACCGCACTCAGTTTTTGGCAGAAAAAGATAGCCGTACCACTATAAATCCCGATGAAGCCTTTTTCAAAACGAGTAAAAAGCTGCAACGGCGAAATGTAAAGTTGGACGAGGTGAAAATAAGCCCCAATGGCCGCTATATCGCCTACACTACTAGCGAAATAGGAAAGCATTTGGTTTATATATTCGATACCCAAGAAAACAAAAAACAAGTGATCCTCCGAAACGGCTTCAAATCGCATAGCCTTGCCTTCAACGACAACTACCCCTTGTTGGCGTGGGACCACAAAAGCGAGCAATTGGCAGTTGTCTATGAACGGCGCGACCAAATTAAGTTTCTCTTTTACAATATTGCCGACCGCACCAAAACCTTTACCAACGACATTACCAAGTTCCAACAGGTAACCGGCATAGCGTTTACCAACGACCCTAATAAAATGGTGTTTTCTGCCGTCCAAAACGGGCAGCCCGATATTTTCATGTATTATGTCCCCAATACCAAAGTAACCCGAATCACAGACGATTGTTACTCCGACCTTCAACCCGGCTATATCAAACTTCAAGACAAAGAGGGCATCTTGTTCATCTCGAACCGCAACAACGACACCCTGAAAACCGAAAAGATGGATACCATCTTGCCGCTGCGCAATTTTGATGTTTACTTTTACGACCTCAAGCCTTCCGAAAACGAAGCAGATACGGTCAAAACGTTGGTGCGGATAACCGATACTCCTTTTGATAATGAGTGGCTGCCCATTCAATATGACAGCACGCATTTTACCTTCTTGAGCGACATGAACGGCATCAAAAACCAATATGCCGCCTATTTTGACAGCATTTTCCTTCGCACCGATACAAAGGCGTTTTTCAAGGATTCTACTATACTCAACCCCTCCTATCCCTTAGACTCGTTAATCCGAATCGGATTGATTGATACCATCATCAAAACCGATGTCTATAAAACCATCGGGATTTCGTTTCCCATCAGCAATTATGGCCAAAGCAATTTAGAAACCGATGTGGCGGTAAAAAGTGGCGAGCAAGTACAGTTATTTTACCAAGACGGACAATACCGTTTGTTCAAATCTACGCTATTACCCGATGTTCGGGAATCTAAAAAACAACTATCCAACACGCCCTACCGCCTGCAACTCGAAAACCGCGAGCGGTCGCGCACTAAAATTAAAGAGCAGAAAGAAGCCCTTGTCAAACAAACGCCGACCATCAACGTAACGGAGGTGATCAAAGCTATTCCCGACAACGCTCCAACACTGCAAAAACCTAAAGCAGATGTTCAAGAACCCGTTGTAAAACCCAATCCCTCTGATACGATTGATATAGAAAACTATTTTTTCCAAAGCGAGTTTGACTACTATAACACAAAAGAAACGGTTCCCGCTAAACCGGCCGAAACGCCAACCCAAATCATCTCCGGATTGCCTGCCATCACCGGCAAAACGGTCGTGAGTGCCGAACCACAACCCGTCTTTAGGCGCACTGCGGTCAGGCAGTATTTCACCCAATTTTATATTGACCAAATAGCGACCCAGTTAGACAATACCATTATCTACACCCCTTATGAAAACTTCAGCCTTTCGCCGGTAACGTTCAGTATGCCCGACTTGGGAGGGTTGTTTAAGCTCGGAATTACCGACCTAATGGAAGACAACAAAATCATAGGCGGCTTCCGTATTCCGCTCGGATTGGGCGGAACGGAGTATTTCATGGAATACCGCGCTTTGCGCAAACGGATGGATAAAAAGTTTTTCGGCTACCGCAAAGCCATTAAAAACAACTATACCATCAACAATATACCCGATACGCCGGAGTTTACCGTAACTGCCAAAAACATTACCAATATCTTACAGTACTCGTTGAGCTACCCCTTGGATGTCAACACCAGTTTGCGCGGTCATATCGGGTTGAGACACGACCGGATTGTGTTCCTAGCTTCGGATCGTATTTCTTTAGTTCTGCCCGATATTTACGAAAACTGGCTGTATGCCAAAACCGAATATGTCTTTGACAATACGCTCGATGTGGCACTAAATATTTTGAATGGCACGCGATATAAAGTTTATGCTGAGGCGCATAAAGCTTTTCAAGGAAACATCAGCGACCGCGAGGTGTCCTTCAAATTTAAAGACACCGGTTGGATGGGCATAGTAGGGGCAGATGTGCGGCATTATACCCGCGTACACAAACAAATCGTTTGGGCAAACCGCGCAGCGTCTGCTATGTCATTCGGCACCAGAAAGATGCTGTATTATCTGGGAGGTGTCGAAAACTGGATGATATTCGACCCCAACAAGCAGTTTGACATAAACACCCCCGTTGACATGGATGCGGGCTATGCTTTTAAAGGCTTGGCGACCAATATGCGAGGCTTTAAACAAAATATCAGAAACGGCACCAGTTATTTGGTGTTAAACAGCGAATTGCGCATACCCGTCATTTCTTACCTTTCTCCCGCCCCCATCCGTTCCGAATTGTTGCGCAATTTCCAATTAGTTGCCTTTACAGATATTGGTACTGCCTGGGAGGGGATATCTCCTTTTGACGAAGACAACCAATATAGCGTTGTTACCATCGGCACCCCACCGGTAGAAGCGGTGGTCAAATACTTCCGCAATCCCGTTGTTGCCGGTTATGGTATGGGGGTACGCACAAAGCTACTCGGCTATTTTACCCGTCTCGACGTGGCTTGGGGATTAGACAGCGGTGCCCGCACTCCGGCGCAGTGGTATTTTTCAATGGGGTTAGATTTTTAGGCGGTTGCCAATGCTAATCATATATGAAGCAAGTCATCCTTTGGCTAAAAATTCTCTGCCTCTTTGTCTTCATGGGCAGGGCTTGGCAGCATCTGCGATGGGATGCCCCTTATCGTGCTTTTTTTTGGAGTGAGGCAATCCTTTCGCCTGTTTTTAAGCTGATGGGTTGGTCATGGCAGCACTACGTTACCCATTCCGATATTTATATAGCTAATGGCATCAAGGTAATCGGCGTGTTTCTTTTGATTGCTGCATTATGTTCGCTGTTAGCTTCGCCAAAAAGTCGCTTACCCCGATTCGTTTTGCCGATTAGTGGTGTGTTGCTTATTATATTGGCGTTGATGTACTCGAAAGAGAAGGGTTTTTACATCGGAGAATTTATTGAATATGGTGCTCAGGTGGCTTGCCCTTGGCTGCTTTATGCCACTGTTTATCGCCCCAATTTTACGCTTGTACGGTTAAAATTGGGTTTAAAAATAGCGATAGCACTTACTTTTCTCGGACATGGCTTGTATGCTATCGGCTATTACCCCGTCCCCGGCATTTTTCAGCAAATGATGGTCAACACTTTCGGGTTTTCCGAAATGGCGGCAAAGCAATGGCTCTACATAGCAGGGGTTTTAGATATTGCAGTGGCAGTAGGGATTTTTCTGCCATACCTAAAAACCCCTTTACTGGTCTATGCTGCCGTATGGGGTTTTATTACCGCATTGGCGCGCATCGTTGCCAACTACGATGCCAATATCCCGGCCTATTCCATTGACCTATGGTTGTTTGAGGTCTTGTACCGCTTGCCGCATGGCGGCTTGCCTTTACTGTTGCTGTTTATGAATTACAAAATCATTGACGAAACAACGCCAAACCACAGTTTACCTGATAAGGGTTAGATTGCCCTTGATTAACTCGCTTTGCCCATTGGTATAGGTTACTTGTGCGTAATACACATATACTCCAATAGGGGCAGGTTGGTTTTCGTAAGTGCCGTTCCAACCACCCCAAAGGTCAGAAGTGCCAAAAACCTGTTCGCCCCATCGGTTGTAAATATACATTTGGGCAGATTGAAGGTTAAATCCTTGCAGGGCAAAGAGGTCGTTCACCCCATCGTTGTTGGGACTAAATGCATTGGGGAGAATAATATGGTTGGGGCGGGGGTAAAGATATGCGGTAAAACTTTGGGTTTGAGTACACCCCAAAAGAGTGGTGGCATTTACCTGATATTGGGTGGTTGTAAGTGGACTGATGCTGATGATGGGGCATTGGTTGCAGTCCACCGCATCGGCGGGCGACCATTGGTATAGCGGCTCTGTTTGTTCCGAAACAAGTAGGGCGGTGGCATCTATGCTCAATGAACTGCCCTCTTCTATTTGCACATCGGGCAAATCGGGTAATGTTAAGTGGTGTACCGTAATTAAAAAAGTATCGGGTTGGGCACAGGGCAGGTTGGGCAAAAAGGTAATGGTATAGCTTTGCCCGGGTTGGGCATTGCTCAAGTCTATCGTGCCATTTTGAGGGTGAATATTCAAGTCACCCGAAATAGAAAAACTACCGCTAATCCCTGCGGGCAATAGCTGTGCCGGTGGGGTTGTCAGGTCGCTTAGGCAATACTCTGTTTGAGGATAACTGAAGGTGGCAATTCCAAGGGGTATTTCCGACACATTCACCGAACCAAAGCCGGACGTGCAGCCCGTCAACGTATCGGTTTGTTGGAAGTAATAAGTGCCAAGGGCAGGCGGTAAAAATGTATTCCCTTGGGCAATGGGTAGTACATCCCCAGCATTGGCATACCAATTCACCCACCCTTCTGCATTGACTTGAAGCAGCGGGAGCTGAGCATCCTGGCAAACTGCGGTATCGGCCACAAAAGGAATCGGAGGCAAAGCATGGTAAGAAACATTCACCGAACTAAAGCCGGATATGCAGCCGGTCAACGTATCGGTTTGTTGCAGGTAATAAGTGCCGGGGACAGGGGGTAAGAATGTATTCCCCTGAGCAATGGATAGTACATCCCCTGCATTGGCATACCAATTCACCCACCCGTTAGCATTGGCTTGAAGCAGTGGGAGCGCAGTATCTTGGCAGACTGCGGTATCGGACACAAAAGGAACAGGGGGCAAAGCAAGGTAAGAAACATTCACCGAACTAAAGCCGGATATGCAGCCGGTCAACGTATCGGTTTGTTGAAGGTAATAGGTGCCGGGGGCAGGAGGTAAAAAAGTATTCCCCTGGGCAATGGGTAGTATATCCCCTGCATTGGCATACCAATTCACCCACCCGTCTGCGTTGGTTTGAAGCAAGGGGAGCGGTGTATCCTGACAAACTGCCGTATCAGACACTATAGGAATCGGGGGCAAGGGCAAAACTATAATTGTGGTCAACGCTGTCGGCGAAGTGCAGCCGTTTTGTTGTGCTGTAGCCCAAAAGGTGAAACTGCCTGCCGTATTGGTGTTAATATAGTCCGAAGTTTGAAACAGATTTCCGTTAGCAATGGGAGAACCGCCCAAAACAGGGTCGGTGTTATACCAATCCACCATCCCATTTGAAACTGCGGTCAAAGGAGGCAAGACATCAAATTGGCATAAAGAGATGGGTGGCGGGATGCTAAGGGTAGGAGGGTTATAAATAATCAAGTGGGCAGAAGCAGGCGGGCTTTCGCAGCCGTTAAATGTTTGCGTTGCCCAAATTTGTAGCGTGTCGGACAGGGTGGTGTTAAAATAAGTGTTCAGGTTATAGGGGTTTCCCGAAAAGAGTGCTACTCCGGCGGGGTTGAGTGTGGGGTCATTGGCATACCAATTGACCGATGCCCCCGCCACCACATTGGCAGCAGTAAACATTCCGGGCACCTCGCCAATGCAAAAAGCAAGGGTATCGGCCAGCAAGGGTGGAGATAACAAAGCCGTTTGGGTAACGGTGGCCGTTCCGGTAAGCGAAACGCTAAGTGGGCAATTGGCATCTTCAAGGGCAGTCAGTTCATACAAGCCGGAGGTCTGAGTAGTAAGGGTTACGGTATTGGTCACGGATAGGATAGGGGGCTGCACAACGCCATCTATTTGGTAGGTAAGGGTAAAAGGCGGTGTGCCGGTAAGGGAAATATTGAGCACCACATCGGCGGGTGCGTTGGCACAAACCGTACCATCGCCACTAAGCGTTGCTGTGGGGGAGGGAAGAATAACGACTTCAAAGGCTTGTTGAGCCGTGCCGCACTCGTTGGTGATTTGTGCGGTATAGATGCCTTGTGCCGGATTAGATGCAGTATAAGATAGTCCATCGGATTGCAAAATCAGGCTGTTGAGCAGCCAGGTAATGTCGGCAGGTTGCGAGCCGGTGGTGTCAATACCAAAGGAAAGAGGGTTCACGGTGGCGGAACAAAAGGTAAAAGTGGTATCGGTAAGCGGGGTAATTTGCGGCGGTACACACTCAATCACTTGTTGACTTGCAAACTCCCAAGTACATAAGGAACCCGAAGATCCATCTACAAACAGGTAATAGTCGCCTGCGGGCAAGTTGTTAAGATCTATCTCGGCATCGCCATTGGTTACCAAGCAGCCGTAAAAGTTTTCGTCATCCAAATCACAGGTGCCGGTATTAGACCAAACCCCAAGTTGAAGGGTATTGTCGGCCAACACGCCGATACATTGGATATTAAACACCTCAATGATGACATCTTGCTGCATGGGATTGTTAAAAACATACCACACGCCATTGTGGTTAAAGTTCCAAATCCCGCCGGAACATTGGTTAAAAAAGGAGTTGTAATCGGGTGTCCATTGATTAGGCTCATTGCAGGCGGTGGCGTTGTAGTTACTTCCCAATCCGGTCAGCGTGGCGGCATTTTCGCAAAAATCATTGGGCGGTGCGGCAGCAGGGTCTGAAATATACAAGCTAAACCCCGAACAACTGGACCCACCTATTTGCTGACTTCCAATGATGATGTAATAGGTAGTGCCTGCAATTAAGTCAATTTTAAGGAACGGTGTATTTTCATTTGCCGAAGACCCCTGACAAACCCCACCTGCTCCCGGACAACCCTGAAATACAAAAATGCCCGCCTCGGGCACACCGGTTTGATTGTACAATTGAATATTGAAACAGCCCGATACCGCAGGGGTCAATTGATAAACAATTTCCTGCCCTTGCAGGTAGTTGCCAAAGTTGCATGGGCTGCCTCCGCCCAAAGAATAATCATCACCAAAGCCGCAGGTGCTCAACCCAGTTTGGTTAAATGGCAACGTGGTCAGTACAATGGGATTACCACAGGTTGACCCCACCGGTTGTGCATTCACGCCAACACCTTGCAGCAAAAAGGCAATAAACGGCAGCAATAAGCAGAGTCCTTCCTTGACGATTGTTTTCGGGTTTGCACGGTAGGGCACAAGTCAATAGTTTAGGTGGTGTTAAAAATGATAATACTTATACAAGATACTGCATTTATTGTTTACAATTAGCCGATAGTGATGAAAAAAAATAAGCGGCGGTAATCATCAACACCCATTGAGCAGATTTAGAAAAATAAGGTGGCGATAGCATGTTGTAAAAATTATTTTACCCCTGTCCATTTACAAAGTCGAACTATTGTTGCTATTTTACCGTTTGTTTCAAAAATTAATTCATCAATTTTCATTCAAACAATGATTATTTCGAAAAACAAAGTAGTAACCGTAACCTACCAATTACACGAAGGTAGTGCCGATGGCCATGTGGTAGAAGAAACCTCCGCCGATGAACCGTTTGTATTTTTGTTTGGTGGCGGCAATTTGCTCCCCGATTTTGAAGCAAATTTAAACGGCCTAAAAGAGGGTGACAGTTTTCAGTTCAATATTGACAGTAATAATGCTTATGGCGAAGCAGACCCCAGTGCTGTTGTTGAGCTGCCTTTGAGTATTTTCGTAATAGACGGTCAAATTGCCGGCGATTTGCTCCAAATAGGTAACGTGGTCCCCATGCGCAACGACCAAGGTCATTTGCTGCACGGCAAAGTGGTCAGCATCGGAGCCAACGAGGTGATGATGGATTTTAACCACCCTATGGCAGGTAAAGACCTCTTCTTTTCAGGTACGGTCTTGTCGGTCAGAGAAGCCTCTCCAACAGAAATAGAACACGGTCATGTTCACGGTGCTGACGGGCATCACCATAGCCATTAATTTCGGGATTCCAATATCTTTCATTCCCCTACCAATAGCTAAAGCTATTGGCTATTGATTGGCTATCAGCAATATCAATAGCCATCGGCTTTAGCCGGTGGTGTGGAAACATGAAAATTGGAAAGATATAGTCTGAGCACATTAAAAGCCAAGTTTTCCAACCCATCGGCAGTATGTTCGATGGCCTCTTGAAGGGTGCAGGGTGTTTGCAAAACAGAAAAGGCTGCGGTAAGCCCGATTTCGGCGATTTCTTTTGGCGTTACTTGCAGGCTTCCGCAAAATCCCAATACCGGTATGCCCTGCTGTTTAGCTTTTTGGGCTACCCCTTTTACCACCTTTCCGTACATGGTTTGGTTATCTATGCTGCCTTCTCCGGTAATCACCAAATGGGCGGTACTCAACTGCATATCGAAACCGGTGTACTGCATAACCAAGTCTATCCCTGTTTGGATTTGGGCGTTTAAAAAAACCTTTGCCCCTGCACTTGTCCCTCCCGCAGCACCTGCACCGGAAAGATGGGCAATGTTGATGCCGAATTGCCGGTGTACAATATCGGCATAATTTTGTAATCCCTTTTCTAAAAATTCTACTTCCATATCCGATGCTCCTTTTTGCCGCGCGTAGGTGTTGGCCGCACCGGTTTTACCGCAAAGTGGGTTATTGACATCACAGGCAAGGGTAATGCGCAATTCATCGGGGTTGAACAATAATTGGCTGCGGTCAATCGTAGCGATTTGTGTCAGATTTTTCCCTACGGGCGAAATCTCATGTCCATGCTCGTCCAAAAAACGGTAACCCAACGCTGCTGCCATACCAATACCCCCATCATTAGTCGCACTTCCACCGATACCCAATATAATGTGCTTTGCCCCCTGTTGAATGGCATGAAGTATCATTTGTCCGGTGCCGTAGGTGGTGGTGTGCATGGGGTTTCGCTCGTTGGGAAGTAAGATCTGCAAGCCCGATGCTTCTGCCATTTCGATAAAAGCGGTTTGCTTATTGGCACTTAGTCCGTAATGTGCGATGATGGAGCGAAACAGGGGGTCGGATACGGTAGTGGGCATCATTGTTCCGCCACTATGATGGGTTAAAATGGCAGACATGCCTTCACCACCGTCAGAAAGCGGGAAGAGTATGGGGTGGATATCCTTATTCGGAAGTCTTTCTGCACCTCTTGCAATAGCTTTCGCCACCTCCACAGCAGAAAGGGCATGTTTAAAACTATCGGGAGCAATCAACAGGTTGAATGACATGGCATATTCGGGCTAAGGTGTAGAATAGAAAAGCCCTAAAATAACAAACGCGAAATACCGCCTAAACGGAATCTCGCGTGGTCATGATGCGGAGAGAGAGGGATTCGAACCCCCGGAGGTATCACCCTCAACGGTTTTCAAGACCGCCGCATTAAACCGCTCTGCCATCTCTCCGGTGCAAAGATAAGGCCGCCTGCGGAATATTCACACATTGTCTTATTTTTTTGCGAACAAATAAAATTAGAAGCCGCGACTAAAAACGCGGTTATCCATTCCAATCTTCGCCTTCCGTGTGTTGGAGTGCTTCTTTTTTAACCTTTTGCTGGTTTCGCCACCAGATAAAACCGAGTGTGCCTATAATTATATAAGGGGTGCAAAAGAGGTACAAAATACCGGCATTTAAACCCAATGCGAACGAGCCGCCTTCTTTGAGATTAGCCTCGGCGGCGGCTTTGCACATGGGACATTGCGCTAAAGCGATTTCGGTGTTGAGCAAAACTGCCAACAAAGCCAAAACGAACAGGGGTAAGAATACTTTGAGTATTTTCATGCGGCAAAATTAGCGGTGATAAGCCTATTAAACAAAGAATAAGCGTTAAATGTTTGCCATTCACCCCTATTGACCGTTGTGTTCTGATACTTATTGCCCTGCACCAAATTCTGCTTCGGGATTTTGCTGCCCTTTGTCGTTTTTAAACAGCCCAATAGACGTTGAAGGGATGGGAATGCGCAACCCCACATGGTAATAGGGGCTGTTACTGCTGAAGTTAAACCCTATTCCACCTTGAACGTAATCTTTAAAAAGGCTTCCGGTAGCTCCGGCAGAAATTTCGGGATTGCCGTCTCGGTTAAAGTCGAAGGCGGCAAAGTTAATACCCAACCCTGCATCTATAAAGTTGCGATAGAGCATGTTTCGGGAGCCAAATTTGAACAACATGCTGTAAGAGGGTCCGCCAAGCCAACTTTTGTCGGGGTTGTTTTTGGTGGGTAAGGCAAAGGCATAAGCAACGGCGATGTCTATATGGGGTAAGGCATTGACAAGACGGAGGTTGTGTGTTTCTAAATCCATAGAACGTTTACCATCGCTGGGCCGGGCAGCTATTTTCAGGATGACCAAATCACCGGGTTTGCGGGCACCGGTAAACAAGAGATTGAATTGTGTGGTGAGGGGCACTTCGTTAAAGGTGAGTTTGTAAATTTCATCGGTAAACTCAAGTGCCTCAGCGTTGACCTGCCTGCCTTTTAACAGCAGTTTAAAGTTATTGACAAAGTTGGTGATACTTTTCTTTGTATCGCCTATGAACTCAATGACTTGCTTGATTTCGTTATAGCTTTTTACCAACTCGGCATTCCCTTCTATGATTGGTTTTAGCTCCAATAAGAATTTATCTACCTGTACAAATTCTTCGGTTCTTTCTTTTAACCGCCTCGTGTCGGCTTCAATTCCTATCAATAGTTCTACGGCATCGGTATATTCTGCGCCAAGCAGGTATTTTTGGCTCAAGGTTTCCAGAAAAATCTTGTAATCATCTACATATTTCAGGACTTCACTTTGGGTTTGTTCGCTCACCGATTTGCCCGCTCCTTTTGCATCCTCTATCAGCGTTTTTATCTGTACTTCAAACGTATCTACTTTGGCTTTTACCTTTTCGAGTAAGTTACTGAGCGGGCGTTGGGATTTTTTGGTAATATCGCTTAGCTTTTGGGAATTACCGGCAAATACCTGTTGATAGCTGCGCAGTTCGGCTATTTGCTTTTCGTTGAGGCTGAGTTGGTTTCGACTGACCTCAAATCGCTCACCTTGTTCCACATCGCCAAACCCTTCTAAGCGGATGGGGCTTGTGCCGTTATCGGTTACAATCCACGCACCCATTTGTATTTTCACTCCTTGTTGGTTGATCACTTCTTCCAAGAGTTTTTGAGCATTGTCTAAGGCAATTTGGGCAATACTGAATACAACCAAATATTGATCCATGCTCGAGGCACCCCTCCCTAACTTGCCTAATTCCTCATTTAACTGTCCATAGAGCAATGGTTTTGTTTCCAACAAATTGATGGCAGCAAGCACCCGGTCTGCAACGACCGCTTCGTCTAATCGCAAGACTGTGGGGTCTTTTTTCTCTCTTGGTTGGTTGGCATATTCCTCTAATGATTTCCCCATAGTTTCTAATAACTGCGAGTAGTTCGAAAGGATTTTGCTGATGAGTTCTACTTCGGCTAAAACTTTCTTGACCCCACCGTCTGTGTCTTCCAAAAATCGGCTTACTTTCAAACGAAGCGAGTCTTTATTGACCGATATATTAACGATGCTGTTGACATCTATCGTGGCGTTCTTTTTAGTGATAGAATGTGTTTTCCCTCTTTGGTCGTATTCTTCCAAGTGTAAGATTGCCGGTTTTTGTGCCTGAATGTTTTGGACAAAAAAAAGCAAAAAGGCGATATAGTAAAACAAATGTGTGGAGATATGCTTCATGGGTGAAAAGGCTTTAAATAACTGAATAGATAAGGAACATATCCGTTGCCGGGTTATTTGGGCTTATCTGTTTTTTTCTTATCCGTTGAAGGCTTATCTTTCTTATCTGTCGAAGGTTTGTCTTTCGTGTCTGTAGGAGGCACAATTTGCCTGTTAGACAAGTCCAAGCTTCTTTCGTCGCTAAGGGTAGGAACAGGGGCGGTTCCTACTTTATTAATATTTGCAGTGGATTTGCAGGTGGTATAGGCTTTTAATACCTCTGCCGAAACGGGAACCTTATGGTTTTCCAAAACAAAGCAAATAGTTGCTTTTGGATTAACACACACTGCCAATGCCTTATTCCAATCCTTCAACAGACTGACATCGGAGAGCTTCATCTCTTCGAGGGCGGGTTTTGCTATTTTAGGATTGCGAACCCAAACCACCCATTGTGGTTCTTCTATCTTGCCGGCCTGTAGGTCTGCTAAAGCTACGGTATCTCGTGCCTTACTGTCATCTCCCATGACTACAAACAATACGTACTTGCTGTTATTGAGGTATTCGCGCAAAAGACTACAAGCCAACTCCGAATCATCGGAAGGTAAGATGAGGGTTTTAAGGAGAAGCATATATTTCTAGTTTTGGAAGTGAATATTGGCATAAATGTAATTATACTTCATTTCTCTTACTCCTTTCTCTCGGTAATTTTCACCATTATATTTATTCCAAGGTTTCCGTTTTCTATTTTTAACAACCGAAATCATTCTCTGACCATCAAATAGGGTTCTTTGTGTCAATGATAATGGTTACAGGCCCGTCGTTAATGAGGGCAACCTGCATATCGGCACCAAACTCGCCGGTTTGGGTAATTTTTCCGGTCAGTTCATTCAACCGGGTAATAAACTTTTGATAAATGGGGATGGCGGTTTCGGGGCGGGCAGCGGTGATGAAGGACGGGCGATTACCTTTTTTGGTGCTGGCATGTAGGGTAAACTGGCTAACTACCAACAATTGCCCGTCCACCTCTTTGACCGAAAGGTTCATTAAGCCGTTCTCGTCTGAAAAAATTCGCAATGCGGCTATTTTGTTTGCCAGCCAATCTATGTCTTCCTCGGTATCGGCGTTTTCAATGCCCAACAAGATGAGCAACCCTGTATGGATAGCCCCCTTCACATTCCCGTCAATAGTAACCGATGCTTGGCTAACCCGCTGAATGACTGCTTTCATGTTGCGTGTTTTTTGGCTCAAATATAGGATTTGTTGACGAATGGGAGGCAGTCTTCTACTTTAGGGCGAAAACCGGACAACTTACAAGTATGACCAAAGTACCTTTAAAGCCTTCCCTTTCGGGTCAATATCTAAGGAAAGCCAACTATTTACACGCTAAGTTGTTAGGCTGTGGTGTAAAACCGTATATTTGCCCCTCTAAATTTGGAACATCCACTTATAAATATTTAAGAAAAATGGCTGAAGTTATCAATATGCCTCTGATGAGCGATACTATGACCGAAGGTGTCATCGCTGCTTGGCACAAAAATATTGGCGATAAAGTAAAAAGCGGCGACCTGCTGGCCGAAATTGAAACCGACAAAGCGACTATGGAGTTTGAAGCTCCCCAAAGCGGGGTGTTATTGTATCGGGCAGAAGAAGGTGCGGCCGTAAAGGTCAATGCGATATTGGCCATCATCGGTAAAGCTGACGAGGATATAAGTTCCTTGCTCAACCAAAGCCAAGGGGCAAGCAAAGAAACTCCTCCAAAAGAAGTAGCTACAACCACTACCGATAAAGATAAAACGGAAGTAGCAAAAACGAAGGTCGAACCCGTTGAGGCAACTGCCGAAGAACTAACTCCTGCTACCGATGGCCGGTTGAAAGCATCTCCTTTGGCAAAAAGTTTGGCGAAACAAAACAAGATAGATATTAGTAGTATTAAAGGCAGCGGTGAAGAAGGACGGATTGTTAAACGCGATGTAGAAGCCTATTTACAACAACCTGTAGAGGAGAAATTACCGGTAACAGAAACCGTAGCTGCCGATACGACTCCGGCATTACCCACATTTTCGGGAACAGAAGGGTTCCAAGATGTGCGGGTGTCCCAAATGCGGAAGACCATTGCCCGAAGGTTGGCAGAAAGCAAATTCAGCGCGCCCCATTTTTACCTCACCATGGAGCTGACAATGGACAAAGCTATGGCCGCCCGAAGTAGCATGAACGAGTTTTCGCCGGTAAAAATATCTTTCAACGACTTGATTGTTAAGGCAGTCAGTATGGCACTTCGCCAACATCCCGCCGTCAATTCTTCTTGGATGGGCGATTTTATTCGCTACAACCAACATATCCATATTGGAGTAGCCGTAGCAGTAGATGAAGGGTTGTTAGTGCCCGTTCTGCGCTTTGCCGATAATAAATCGCTTAGTCAAATCGCTGCCGAAACAAAAGACTTGGCACAAAAAGCACAAAACAAAAAACTTGCCCCCGCCGATATGCAAGGCAACACGTTTACCATCTCCAATTTGGGTATGTTTGATATTGACGAGTTTACCGCAATCATCAACCCACCTGATGCCTGTATCCTTGCAGTGGGTAAAATAGCAGCGGTTCCCGCAGTGGTCAACAACGAAATAAAAGTGGTTAACAAAATGAAAATCACCCTTTCTTGCGATCACCGTGTGGTGGATGGAGTTACAGGTGCAAAGTTCCTCCAAACTCTCAAAGGGTTGTTGGAAGATCCCATCCGTTTGTTGGTGTAAAACGACTTTAGCTGCTTTAGTGATGGGGTTATCTTTCTTTACCCCTTATTCATCCCGTTCAAAAGGAGCAACATTGTTTTTAACTCTTTCACCTCGTCTTCCAGACGGCGCACCCTTTTTTTCAGTTTTTTGACGGCTTCAACGGAAGGCGACTGTTGGACTGCGTTTTGTTGTTCGTTGCGAAGGCGAGCCAACTCTGCTTCTCGTTGGAGTTGTTCCAATACTTGCTTCCCTTCCTTTGAATTGATAGAGCCTTTCTCCTGAAAATCGGTAATCACCTTTGCCACCTTATCTTTGGCTAACTGCTTGAGCAACCCCATGCCGGCTTCTGCGATGGCACGTATCAAGGCATCATCGGCTACATTGTTGTTTCCGTTGGTTTCCGATTTTTCTTGTACCGGGGTTTCCGTTGTGTTAGATTTGACACTTCGGTCGGTGATTTCGATGAATTTTGGGTTTTGATTTTCCATTGTTTGATGAATTAGGTTTTGAGTATGTTTTTGCTTCTCACATAAATTGGTCATCACCCCTTTTGAAAAATTACAGAACCACAGGTTGTATTACAAAAGAGGCATCGGTAAATCCAACCGCCAATCACCTTTTATGGTTTCTTTTGTTCTGTTTTCTTTCAACAAATGCAGAAATTCGGTTCGGGGGATATTTCTTGCTCCCAAACTTTCGAGGTGTTCGGTGTGAAGTTGACAATCTATCAAGGGAAATCCCCATTGAGCGAGTTGCTTTACCATTACAATAAACCCTGTCTTAGAGGCATTGCTCTGAAAGCTGAACATGGACTCGCCGTAAAAATGCCCGCCCAAACTTATGCCATACAACCCGCCGGCCAATTCTCCGGTTTCGTTATTCCAAACCTCTACCGAGTGCGCAAAACCCACTTGATGCAGTTGATGGAAAGCCAACGCCATGTCACGGGTAATCCAAGTACCTGATTGACCTTTTCGGGCAATGCGCTTACAGGCATGAATCACTTCTTTGAAATGCGTATCGAAGGTAACGGTAAACTGCCCGCTTCTCAATACCTGCTTCATGCTTTTGGACACCTTCAGTTCATCGGGGAAAAGTACAAAACGCGGATCGGGCGACCACCAAAGAATGGGTTCCCCTCTACTATACCAAGGAAAAATACCGTTACGGTAAGCTAAAAGCAACCGCTTGACCGACAAATCGCCCCCAAGAGCCAACAACCCATCGGTATCTGCCAATTGTGGAGGCGGGAAAAGAAGTTCTTCGCTTAACCAATAAGCCATTTCTTATTTACGATTTACGATTTTAGATTTACGATTTTAAAGACGTTAGATTTTAGACATTAGATATTAGACCTAAGATTTTAGACTGAAGACAAAAGACGTTAGACAAAAGACTTAAGAGATTTGCAATTGGGCCATTGCCTATTTGATTATTTACCTTTTGCCCCAAGCCCTTAGCTTATTAACAAACCTACAATTAGCTACAACTTCACACAACACAAGTCCAAGAATGGAAATTAAACCCACTCATAACTCATAACTCATAACTCATAACTAAAAAACTATTCTTCCCCCAGTATCCAATCCATCCGCACATCCTGTGATTGTATAAAAATCTTAGACCCGATAGAATCCATCGTAACCGCACGGGCAATGTTATCTTCATTCCATGTGTATTCAAATCCAACGAGCCACTTTTTGTCGTCGTACTGCCTTGCTCCAACGGCTTTGGGTTTCAACATATTATGGCGGACTTTGAGCACCCCAACCGTATCAGATGCGTATTCGTTTTTTTCAAATTGCAGGGCAACCCTTGTCAAATCGGGTGCTTTGTTGGTATAACCTTGTGCAGCAACAAAGGCTTCGGCCAAAGTAATAGCATCACCGGAACTCAGGGCTGTGGTTCGCTCAACTTTGGGTAATCCGGTTAAGGTACGTTGTTCTACATCCAACTCAGCATTAGACAAGCCGCTAGGTTTACAAGCGACAACCGACAACAGGATAAGTATAAACCAAGATAACTGTATTTTGAACATGAGATTGTTTAGATTTTTAGACTTAAGATGGAAGATGTTAGATTTTAGACGTTAGATTTTAGACATTAGACTGAAGATAATAGATGTTAGACTTTTGTATAAAGCTTTGCTTATTGTCTATTGCGTATTTGCCAAATGACTATTGTCAATCTCACTCCCAGCCCCTACTTCAACTTAGCTCAGTTAAAGTCCTTGAAGGTGAATTTCAACAACTCATAACTTATAACTCATAACTATTAACCCCTTTCCTAAAAACCATCTCCACAGTCGCTCCTTTTTTAAAAGCCGACTCAATAGCATCGGATAAGACGAACAGCGGGAAAGTCAACTTAAAAAACAGGTTTTGAAGCTTCAACGTGGTGCTTGAATAACCTTGGACATATTGACGATTGCCTTTTAAGTGCTCAAACAATAATTCTCTTTTTTGGAAAAGCTTATTGAGCAAACTCTGTTGCATACCGAAAGGATTGTATTCGGGGTTAAAATAGCGTTCCTTTTCTAAGGTAAAACCCAGTCGTTGCATTTCGTGCTTTAAGTGTTGGGGCGACAAAAAGAATACATGGCGCGGAGGGTCTAAGTGCAGCCATTTACCTTTAAACAAACGGCTTTGCCAACTATCGATATTGGGCATCGAGATATAAGCAATACCACCGGGCTTTACAATTTGCCCAATGGTTTGAAGGGTTTCGCGCGGTTGATCGAGGTGTTCTATCACGTGAAACATCGTAACAGCATCAAAAAAGGCATCCGAAAAATCATCGGGTTGCAGTTTACCTTCTTTCAAAACCAGCCCCTTGACTTTTGCCGCTCTTTCGGCGGCTTTACCGGGCAACTCTATTCCGTGCGCCTCGTAATTTCCCAACTTTAACAGATGATGCAAGAACCGCCCGTTGCCGCAACCGATGTCCAATACCTTTGCCGAGGCAGGAATGTAGTGACTAATCGTTTTGGCGCGCTGCTTTCTGAAAAAATCAACCACCCGTTCAACGAGGGAGGTAAACTTTTGTTCCTGCTCTCCGTAATACGAAGCTGAGTAGGCCTGTTCCATCTGTTCGGAAGTAGGATAGGGCGACAAAAAAACGGTGTTGCACTCATGGCATTGGTGTACACCAAACTCATTGCTGTACATATCGATTGTTTCGTACAACTTGCTGCTATGATGAGCATCGCAATAGGGGCAATGCCGTGGAGTATCGGTCGAAGGGGTCATGTTAGTTCGGACTGATTTGACAAAGGTTTTGCAAACATAGCAACAATGCTCTAATTTGTGAAACTTTATCGGTTTGCTTGGGCTTCAAACCTTAGCAATTGCAATCTTCCCTTGAATTCTATTGCATTTGCATGAAATGTACCAAAGAAAACCGCCTATACATCAAAAGTGTAAAGGCGGTTGATTTATTCACTTAAATCTAATTTATTAAAACTTCGGTCAATAGTACTACTCAACCGTTGTCCGTTTCGGCTTTTGACCTCATGTTTAGGATTTGGTTAAAGAATCCAAGTCCAGCTTCGTTGAGCGGTAACTCGTACTTTTTACCATCCATCGGGATAGACACTCTGTTGCAACCGTTCAGGATATTGAATTCCATCCCCAATTTGATATCGCCGTTTGTATCTTTAAAAACCACACTGCCGTCGTATTTTCCCTCTTTGCAGTTGGTAACATTTGCGGGTTGGTTCATAATATAACTAAAGAAACGCATCACCTCTTCGTTGCTTTCTGTTTCAAAAGAAATGCCCAAATCATACAAAAGATATTCAACCTTCACGCAACTTGTTAAGAGTTGTTTGACCTTCGGAAGAGGAGAATCAAATGATGCTGTGCCGGTTTGATTGGTGGAAGTTGCATTGGTTTTACTACTATCCTTATTGGTTTCTGCACTTTGGTTACAGGCAGATAGCATCATAGAAAGGCACAAAACAACGGTAGCGATTAATTGAGGTTTCATATAAACAGCGTGGTTATGTTATTGTAAAATTACTTGGTTAGTGGGTTGTTAAATTGTTGCATACTTTGCATACCCCTCGTACCAACAAGTTGGCATCTAAAAAGGTAAAGCCCTCGGGCAAGGTAATGACAGGCACACTAAGGGTATCAATGCAAGTGGTGTTTTCGCATTGAATACATTTAAAGTGTACGTGTTCGTCTTCGTGGTGGTGTTCATTACATTCGCCGGCACAGAGGGCGTATTTGGTTAAACCCGAGTCGTCTAAAACTTTATGGATAATACCCTTATTTAAAAAGGTCGTAAGGGTTCTGTAAAGCGTAACACGGTCATATTGACCAAGTTTATGCTCTAACTCCGGTTGACTGACGGCATGTTGTTGGGAAAAAAAAATTTCGACTACTTCTTTGCGACAATCGGTCAACCTCAAATTGTTGTGTTTCAGCAGGCTAATTGCTTCTAATTCAGCCATAAACGAGAAATTTTTGATAAAGGTACAACATTTTACAGAAAAAACATTCGACAAGTTTGCAACTTTGTTGCAAAAGACCTACTTTTGTCTTCCAATTATTTTTTTATGCTTAAAAAAGCACGCATGCTACTTTTAGACAAGGGTTTACCCTCTGCCGGAACCTTCCTTACCCTGCTTTGTGCGGTACATTGTATGGCAGTACCGTTGTTTTTGTTATCAGGTTCTGTATTTGCGGTTTCTTTTCTGACCAATCCTTGGGTCGAGTTGCTGTTACTCCCTCCTGCTTTTGCATTGGTAGGATATACACTCTATAAACACTATCGCCACCACCGTCGCAGGCTTCCGATACATTTGTTTCTCTTAGGGGCATTTGCCGGAACAATCGGGTTGATTTTTCACATCCACTTCTTTATTGGCGCAAGTGCGGTGCTGATTCTCATCGCTCAATATTTTAATCATAAGCTCCATAAGATAACTTGTGCTCATTAAGGTTTGTAAAGTGCAAAGTTTTTACCTTACTTTGCCCTTGCTTAGTTCACCTTTAATGATAACCTATTGTGTTTGCACCCAATTTATTTGCCGGTAAAATAGCCGTAGTCACCGGTGGCGGAAGTGGAATCGGCATGGCTATTGCCAAACAATATCTGCATTACGGCGCGAAAGTGTATATCGCCTCCCGAAAAGAAGAACGCCTTCAAACCGCCCTTCAAGAATTGCGTCCTTTGGGCGAATGTGATGCTTTTGCCCTCGACATCCGCAATCCCGAAGAGGTGGAACGATTTGCGAATTACATCAAAGAAAAAGACGGGCGAGTGGATATATTGGTCAATAATGCCGGTGGTCAGTTTCCTTCGGCAGCCGAAATGATTTCGCCCAATGGCTGGAACGCTGTGATCAATACCAACCTGAACGGCACTTTTTACCTCACCCGCCAAATGTTTACCACCTTTTTCATGTCCCAAAACCACGGAGCGGTGGTCAATATCATTGCCAATATCTACCGCGGGTTTCCGGGAATGGCACATACCGGTGCCGCACGTGCCGGAGTGGATAACCTCACCAAAACCTTGGCAGTCGAATGGTCGTCTTACAAAGTGCGGATTAATGCCATTGCACCGGGCATCATTAAATCAACGGGTTTAGACCAATATCCACCTGATATGCTCAAAGGCATTACCAATAAAATTCCCCTCAAACGATTGGGCGAAACAGACGAAGTGGCTTACCTTACTTTGTTCTTAAGCAGTCCGATGGCCAATTTCATCACCGGTGAAACGGTGTATGTGGATGGCGGACAACGGCTTTGGGGAGATATGTGGGAAATGTGATGCAGATTATGATTTAGTTTTGTATGACACGCCGTATGTATTTTCGGTAACTAAATCCTTAAAGGATGAATGATTGTAAAAAAATATATCCTCCGCATTTCAAACTCCGAAGGTTTGACATGATTTTACTATAAAGTCCCCTGAACTAACCGGTTGATATTTGCCCCCATTGAATGAACACCTCTCTCAGACCTTATATTGCGAACATAGTCTAAGTCATTTAATACATCTTCAAATGTTTCTTTTGTCAAAGTATCGTGAAATGTCAGGTGGGTTCTAACTTTAGATTTTACTTTTATCGGATCATTATTTGTTGAGTATTGGAAAGAGTTTCCGGATAGAATAAACATGTAGTTAGTAATAATCCTCCTGTCATGAGTATGATTAACCTGATTAACCTGAATAATTGTTAATTCAAAATTTCCCGGACTAAATATTTTACTGCAAACTTGAGAAACATCATTATATAGCAAAGCCTGATTTGAAAAAGAGTTATCAACGCAGTTGCTTTGATATAAGATAGTGATATGTAGTGGTAATGACAAATTATGTTTTGTCAATTGCTCAAGGATTTGACCGAGATTTGCACGGTAATCTGAATTCGAGAAAAAGTATCTGTCAATTATAATTAAACCGCCAAACGGATGCTTGAATTGAGATATAAAATCCCATCTTGTAATATGCCCTATTGTTCTGTTAACATTGAAAGGCACACCAATTCCATTTTTAGTACCTAAAAAACTGCATAGTAAAGAGGATGTATTCATCACCCATATTCCAAACTCGCACTGCAATTGTTCAATTATATCATCATCTATTTCCAGTAATAAAAGCATGTGCGGATCATAGTTTTTTTTAATAAATTCGCCAACTTTGATTTTGTTAATAGCACTTGATGATTTACTTAGATCCTATCCGATAACTGTAGGAATAGGGGAGATACTGCATAAGATTTC
>CALCIK010000036.1 GCA_937907475.1 uncultured Bacteroidota bacterium
CCTATCGGGTTTGGTGAATTTGACGCTATTAAATTTAGAGCAAAATCAAATCACCAACCTATCATCCCTATCGGGTTTGGTGAATTTGACGCAATTATACCTTATCGCTTCTAATATCACCGACCTATCGCCGCTATCGGGTTTGGTAAATTTGACGGAATTAGACTTTAGTGTAAATAAAATCACCGATCTATCTCCCCTATCGAGTTTGGCGAATTTGACGCAATTAGACCTTGACTTTAATAAAATCACCGAACTATCACCCCTATCAGGTTTGGAGAAGTTGACAAAATTAAATTTATGGTTTAATCAAATTACCGACCTATCGCCGCTATCGGGTTTGGCAAATTTGATGCAATTAGACCTTCGTGCTAATGAAATCACCGATCTATCACCCCTATCGGGTTTGGTGAATTTGACGGAATTAGACCTTCGCAGAAATGAAATCAGAGACCTATCGCCTTTGTTGCCCTTGTTACAGCGCAATGAAAAGCCAATGAAATTGTTGCTGAAAAATGGGATTGCAAGACAACGAGAGATTAATGTAAAAGGCAACCCCCTACAAATCCCACCTATTGAGATTGTGAAGCAGGGGAGGGAGGCGGTGCTTAGGTATTTTGCTGATTTGGAAAAAGGCGAAGGAAAATTGTTATAGGCAAAAGTATTTATGGTAGGGCAGGGCATAGAAATTGCCCCAAAAGAATATCCCCCACCAAACAAAAACAGCCTTTACCAAAGTGGTAAAGGCTGTTTGCAAAAAACGAAAACCTACAACAGGGCAGCAGGTTTATGGACCGGGAGGTGGGGGTGGAGGCGGAGTAGGCCCGCTGGTATTGACCGTAAAGCCCCATTGACCAAGGTTTTGCTCGTTACCCCTGTTTAAACCCAACAACAGCGTGCGAATAGAAGTGATATAAAACAAAACAGTATCCGGCGTTTTGCTGTTTTGATTTTTTTCAAGACCCAACAATTTGTTGCGGTTTTCGGTAGCGTTTTCCGCAGATTTGTAAGTGTCTTGTGCCCGGTCATGCAAGTTGAGCGCTGACGTATTTAACCCGGCCAAAGCAGTCATCATAGCAGTGGGTAGGGGGCTTGCGGCACCGTCTGCCGTGTGTTTAGCCAATATTTTTTGGGTAAGTTTCAGCAACCGATCTACTTTTAAAGGAATAACCACCTGAGCCACATTATTGGGGCTGTTCACCGTAAAACCCCATTTGCCCAAATTGCGGATATTATTGCGGTGCAAACCCGACAATACATCGCGCACAGACGACACGTAAAACAAAACGGTGTTTTCGGTGCGGCTGTCTTGCGTATGATGCAAGCCTAAAACAAGATCGCGCTGCTCAATAAAATTTTCGGCATCTCGGTAAAAATCTTTCTGATTTGTGTTTTCCAAATCGGCAGCAGTATGCACAGTGTCTAATCCATCGGCTATGTCGTCGGGCAATACGCTTGCCGCGCCGTCTGCCGTGTGTTTCGCAAGTATGTCGCCGGATAATGACAACATATCATCTGGATTCTTGGGAATAATGACTTTAATGGTGCTACGTGGCATAATGATTAGTTTTTAAAGTGATTAATGCTCGCGCAAGTTTAACGAGAAAAAACTTACCTTGTATCTGTTAGCCCTATTTTTTTTGCTGAATCCTTAAATTTTTTTACTCAAAACCACAAAATCGCCTCTTCAAAGGTCAATATCCCAATTTATGAGGCCAATATTTCAACTTCCGAGGCCAATATCTCCCCTCCTGAGGCCAATATCTCTTCTCCAAAGTCCAAGATTCCAACTCCAAAGGCCAATATCTCAACTTCAGAGGCCAAGATCTCTTCTCCACAGGCCAAGATCCCAACTCCAAAGGCCAATATCTCTTCTCCACAGGCCAAGATTCCAACTTCAAAGGCCAATATCTCTTCTCCACAGGCCAAGATTCGAACTTCAGAGGCCAATATCTCAACTATTGGATAAGAGAGTCCAAATCTTGACCTTTAGAGTTGAAATCTTGAGCTAAGGAGTTTAGTTATTGACTTCGAGAGAAGAAATCTTGAGCTAAGGAGTTTAGATATTGACTTCGAGAGTTTAAATCTTGAGCTAAGGAGTTTAGATATTAACTCCGAGAGTTGAAATCTTGAGCTAAAGAGTTTAGATATTAACTCCGAGAGTTGAAATCTTGAGCTTTGGAGTGGAGGTATTGATGCGAAAACCCCTTTCGGGGAAGCCAATAAAGAAAGGGGTTTGCCCCGCCGCCGCCACCCGCCCAAAGAAAAAATACGTGCTGTTGTTGGTGAAGACGTAAATAATGGTAAATACAACTATATTTGTGCCTAACAACAACAACTTGCCGTTGTCTGTGTCCCCACAGACGACATCATTCATCCCTCATAACTCAAAAAAATGCGCCAACAAGCCAAGCAACTCATAGCCCAAGCCAAAGCCCAAAAATGGACGCGCTTAGACCTTGGTAATTGCGAACTAACCGACCTTGATACCCAAGTACCCGAACTTTTTGAACTCATCCATTTGGAGGTGTTGGTGCTGAGTACTAATTGGTATGAATGGAATGAGCAGGAAAAAAACTGGCAGAAAAAAGAGAGCCAAAACACAGGTAAAGCCAATAAATTAAACAAACTACCCCAAGCTATGGGGCGGTTGAAAAACTTGCGGGTATTGATTTTGGGGGGGCAATGGATAGAAAGTTGGAGCATTACCGACCTATCGCCCCTATCGGGTTTAATGAATTTAACGCAATTAAATTTATGGCAAAATCAAATCACCGACCTATCACCCCTTTCGGGTTTGGTGAAATTGACTGAATTAGTCCTTAGCGGAAATCAAATCACCGACCTATCGCCCCTATCTGGTTTGGTGAATTTGACGCAATTAAATTTATGGCAAAATAAAATCACCGACCTATCGCCACTATCGGGTTTGGCGAATTTGAGGCAATTAGACCTTAATGTTAATCAAATCACCGACCTATCGCCCCTATTGAGTTTGGAGAATTTGACGCAATTAGACCTTAGTGCTAATAAAATCACCGACCTATCGCCCCTATCGGGTTTGGAGAATTTGACGCAGATAATTTTATGGCAGAATCCAATCTCCGACCTATCACCGCTTTCGGGTTTGGTGAATTTGACGCAATTAAATTTATCGCGAAATCAAATCACCGACCTATCGCCTTTATCGGGTTTGTTGAATTTGACGCAATTAGACCTTCGCGAAAATCAAATCACCGACCTATCACCACTATCGGGTTTGGAGAATTTGACGCAATTAAATTTATGGTTTAATCAAATCACCGACCTATCACACATATCGGGTTTGACGAAGTTGACACAATTAGCCCTTGGCGGAAATCAAATCACCGACCTATCACACCTATCGGGTTTGGCGAATTTGACTCAATTAGACTTTCGCGAAAATCAAATCACCGACCTATCACCCTTGCTGCCGCACTATAAAAGAGGTATCTTTATTGATGTAGATTACAACACCGTCTCTATTCCCCCTCCCGAAATAAAGCGGCAAGGGCTAACGAGCATGATACGTTGGTTAGAAGAGTATGTAGCCTATGACAATATCCCTTTGCGCCAAGCGAAATTGTTGATTATTGGGGCGGGCGACGTAGGCAAAACTTCTTTGATGACCAAATTGCTGGACCCAAATGCCCCGCTTCCGCCGCCCGATGCCACTACCATTGGCATTACTGTGGTTACAGAACCGGTAACTTATACTATAGACGGTATGGAATACACGATGCACATTTGGGATTTTGGTGGGCAAGATGTGTATCACCCCACACATCAGTTCTTTTTGACCAAGAACTCCTTATATATATTGATGGAAGACGGGCGCAAAAAAAAGACCGATTTTTACTATTGGTTACAGGTACAGGAGTTGCTGGCAGGCGATAGTCCGTTGTTAATTTTGCAAAACATACGCAACAAATCACACTCAGTTATTCCTATTAATGAATTGCGTGGTCAGTTTGGCAATATCAAAGAGTATTTTGAAATAGACCTGAACGAAGTAAACAAACAACACAAAGGTTTTGTCAACATGGTGGCGCATTTGCGAACCCATCTTACAAGCTTGCGGCATATTGGCGAAGTATGGCCCCGTAAGCGATATGAAATACGAGATGCCTTGTTGCAATTGCACAAGCAGAATTATATCAGCCTCAAAGACTACCGCCGTTTGTGCGATGAGCATGGGTATAAAGAAAAAGTGCGCCAAGATGATTTGTTAGAACAACTGCATTTTTTGGGAATTGTACTGCATTTTGCCGACGTGTCTTATTTGAGTGATATTGTAATTACCAACCCACAATGGGCAACCAACGCCGTATATGCCATTATGGACCATACCGCCAAGCACCGCGAAAAACAAGGACATTTTACCTACAACGACCTTTGCGAAGTGTGGCAAGATAACTATGAAGGCAACTACCCGCAATTGCTCAAACTGATGGAAGAGTTTGAATTATCGTTTGAGTTATCCGATGAAAAAAATACCTACATTACGCCTCTCTTGCTTCCCGATGACCAACCTGAATATGATTGGAACAAACAAGGCAGTTTACAGTTGCGCTATACATACGATTTTATGCCCAAAGGCATTTTGGCACGGCTTATTGTGCGCCTGCATCACCTCATCAAAGACCGCTTGTTTTGGAAACGCGGCGTAGTGCTGTACCGCAAACTTACCCAAGCCGAAATAAGAGAGGATTATGAAGGGCGTAATTTGTACATCAGCATAAAAGGAACAGATGCCCGCGAGTTGATGTACGTAATCAGCAGTGAAATAGACGACATCAACAGTATCTACCATTTTTCGGACCGCATCAAAGCTATTAAGCGCGTACCTTGCAATTGCAGCACTTGTAAAAACGTTACCGAGCCACATTTTTATGACTTCAACAAACTAAAAGAACGGTTAGACAGTGGCAAACTTACCATAGAATGTGGTAATTCCCCATATTTAGATGTGGATGTAAGCAAGTTGTTGTACGAAAGTGGGGTTGAAGCAAGTGGAAAAAATTCTTCGTCTATTAAGGTATTCATCTCCTACGCCAAAGAAGATTTGCAGCATTTACAAACCCTCAAAAAACACCTATCTTCATTAGTGCGCAACAAGGATATGGAAGAACCCTGGCATGACCGCGAAATGTTGGCAGGTGTTGATTGGAACAAAGAAATACAACAACGCCTCGATACCGCCAATGTAATCCTAATTCTGATTAGCGCTGATTATTTGAATACCGAGAAGAACTACATTTGGACGGAGGAAATGCCCAAGATAGTACAGCGGCATAAATACAATCAAGTTTTAGCTATTCCGATTATTGTACGGGATTGTCTATGGGACGATGACGAGTGGATTAGTCAGTTACAAGCAGTTACAGCTATTAACCCCGCCGATAATAGCCACATTCCCCTACTCTCCGCCGCCAACAAAGACAAAGCCTTTGCCAACGCCGCCCGTCAGATTAAAGCGGCAATAGAGGCATACCGCAAACCAACGATGTAGAGACGAGGTAGGTTGTTGATTGTAGAGACGTGGCGCGCCGCGTCTCTACTTAACGAAACAGCCGCATCTCTACAAACCAATACCATTAACAGAAACCTTGCGGTTACGCATTTTCACAATGTCCAATTCTTTTCTGTTTTTTAGTTTAACCTACGTTTACCCGACCCCTTCAACCCCTTTTCTATTGCTTCCGCAGAAACGAGAAAACTGTTTGAAGATAAAGCCGGCAATTTATAGATCATCTATGAGGGCGGCATAGAGGTGTATATAAGTGAATCGGGCAGTTTTTTGCACCTGACTTGGGCAGATGAACAGCATTTTGCCGGCATAGACAACTATTTAACCCAAACCCCCGATGGCAATGTGTGGATTGCCGATAACGGGTATTTGTGGAAACTGCTATAACCGCACAGCATTTATTTTTATCTTGCAGCCAAAATAGTACCGATAGGATGAAGCAATGCCAATGGCAGTGCTTTTTTGTTTATTGGCTATTGTCGTCTCTCCGAAAACAACAATCAGCGTGGGAGGCGTTTTTTACATCAATATCTATCTAAACACAACTCCATGAACTTTCAACAATTGCTAAAGCCGGCATTGCCACATTTAATCAGCATCGTCATCCTGTTAGTGGTCGTTATGGCTTATTTCAACCCTTTGTTTGATGGAAAGATTATACAAATGTCGGACGTAATCCAATGGAAAGGTATGTCGAAAGAGATACGCGACTATCGCGAAAAAACGGGTCAAGAAGCCCTTTGGACGAATGCCATGTTTAGCGGGATGCCTGCCTACCAAATATCTATGTGGACGTTGGATAACCTGACCAACCGGGTGAGGGGAGCGATGCAAAAAATATTGCCCGAACCGGCAAATTTGATGTTTATTGCCATGATTAGCGCCTATTTACTGTTTTGTGTGTTGGGCGTTAGTAGTTGGCTGGCGGTAGTGGGGGCTTTTGCTTTTGGGTTTAGCACTTACAATATCCTCATCATAGATGCCGGACACGTGACCAAGTTTTCGGCAATGGCCTATATGCCGGCCGTCATTGCGGGGGTATTACTCACCTTCCGAGGTAGGTATCTTACAGGGGCTGCCATTGCAGGACTAGCTTTAGCCTTTAATGTGGGGTCTAATCACTATCAAATTACCTATTACCTCCTTTTAACACTGGCAATTTATGTCGGTTTGGAGTTGTATCATGCGATACGTCAAAAAACATTGCCCAATTTTGCAAAGGCGGTAGGTATTTTGGGGGTGGTGTTCCTACTCGCTTTTGCGTCTGATGCCACCCGTCTATGGACTACTTACGAATACTCGAAGGAAACTATGCGTGGCGGGTCGCCTTTAGAGGTTGGAAGTACGGGATTGAACAAAGATTATGCTTTGGAATGGAGCTACGGTAAAATGGAAACAATGACCTTGCTTGTTCCCCATTTTTTTGGAGGAGCATCCACTCAAAAAATTCCCAAAGATTCCGAAACGATACAGATTTTTAAACAAAATAACATCAATTCTGAAGAAGCACCCACTTATTGGGGAGCACAACCTTTTACCGGCGGCCCGGTTTACGTGGGGGCTATTGTCTGTTTCCTTTTCCTGCTTGGTGCGTTTTTGGTAAAGGGCACTATGCGGTCTTGGCTGATAGCGGCTACCATTTTCTCGATTATGCTCAGTTGGGGTAAAAACTTTACTCCATTGACCGACCTGTTTTTTTATTACTTCCCGATGTACAACAAATTCAGGGTCGTCAGCATGATGTTAATCGTTGCCCAGTTAACAATTCCTATGTTGGGCATACTTGGTCTGCATCGCATCCTCACCAAAGAAGTGTCAAAGGAGGAGGTGATGAGAGCGTTGAAAATTAGCGTTGGCGTTTTAGGTTCGATTTTGTTATTCTTTATCTTATTTGGTGGGAGTTTGTTCGATTTTGTGGGTCCTCGAGACGATGCCTACCCGGAAGCCATGCAAACCTCGCTACAACATGACCGCATCTCTTTGATGAAATCGGATTGTATCCGTTCCTTGCTATTGATATTGGTTGTTGCCGGCGTGATATGGGTGTTCTTGAAAGGAAAAATTAGTGCTATTCCTGTCTATTGTTTGGTAGGTGTTTTAATATTAGGAGACTTGTGGACGATTAACACAACCTACTTAGACGAAGATGATTATGTCCGCGAAAGAAACTTGGAAGAATTTTTAGCGCCGTCAAATGCAGACAAAGTAATTTTGGCAGATACCGACCCCAATTACAGAGTATTTAATACAACTAAAAATCCATCCCTTGACGGATTGACTTCTTATTACCACAAATCGGTTGGCGGTTACCACGGAGCGAAACTAAGCCGCTACGAAGATTTGATTAACAATCAGATTGCCAACAACAATGTAGCAGTTTTAAACATGCTGAACACTCGCTACCTGATTGGCGAAGATAACAAAACTAAAAAGCCCTATGCCCAAATGAATCCAGCCGCACTTGGTAATGCGTGGTTGGTGGACGAGGTGGTAAAGGTAAAAGGCGCGCAAGCCGAGATGGACTCCCTGACTAATTTTAACCCAAGAAAAACAGCGATTGTAGATGAAACGTTATTCGGTGATTATTTCAATAATACAACCATTGAAAAGAGTATTATGGATTCGATAAAAATGGTCGAATATCAACCCAACTACCTTAAATACAGTAGCAGGACAAGTGTTCCTACTTCGTTAGCAGTGTTTTCAGAAATTTACTACAACGATGGTAAAGGTTGGAAAGCCTATATTGACGGCGCAGAAGTTCCACATGCAAGAGTAAACTATGTGCTAAGGGCATTGAAAATTCCGCAAGGGGAGCACACTGTTGAGTTTAAGTTTGAACCCCGTTCCTATTACTCAGGCAATAAAATTAGTCTTGCCGCTTCTTCCATCTTGCTTCTATTGGTTGCAGCAGCTTTGGTGATGCCTTGGCTACCGTCAAAACGAAACAAGGAAGGTCAGGAAGCCGATGAGGTGGTTGGATAGAAAAGGGGTTTTAGTTTTGAGTTGTGAATTGTGAGTTGTGAGTTGTGAGTTAGACTTTAATTGTCTGAAAGTTATCATTAATCATTAATCATTAATCATTAATCATTAATCACTTACCCCTTATTACTTATTACTAAAGAAACGCACTTTGCTAAACTATCCCGCCAATAGGGGATGTGTAAACCCAGTTCGGTGCGAATTTTGGAGGTATCCAATACGCTGTAAGCGGGTCGTTGGGCGGGGGTAGGGTATTGATGAGTTAAAATGGGTGTAACCTCACAGTCTATTCCGGCAAGGTTGAAAGTTTCGACTGCGAGGTCGTACCACGAAGCAACTCCGGTATTGGCGTAATGATACAGTTTTCCTGTATCAATGCTTTCTCTTTGTAACGCTAACTGTACAATAGCTTGTGCCAAATCGGGTGCATAGGTAGGTGAGCCTATTTGGTCGTAAACTACCTGTAAGGATTTGCGTTCGCGCCCTAAGCGCAACATTGTTTTGACAAAGTTCTGACAGTATGGGGAGTACAACCATGAAGTGCGGATAATGATGCTTTGGGAATGGTAAAGCAAGGCAAGTTGTTCGCCCATGTGCTTACTCTGCCCGTAAACATTCATCGGGTTGGTCATAGCCGTTTCGTTGTATGGATTATTTTGTTTGCCATCAAACACAAAATCGGTCGAAATTTGGAGGAGCAAGGCATTTGTTTCAGCACATGCTTTAGCTAAAAAGCCAACCCCTGTGGCGTTGATTTCAAATGCTCTTTCATGCTCTTGCTCGGCTTTATCTACTTGCGTATAGGCGGCACAGTTGACTAGTACCTCGGGGTTAAATGTTTTGAAAGCATCTTTTACCGCTTGTTCATTGGCAATGTTTAGCCGGTCTTTATCCAAAAAAACAAATCGAAAGGGCAGGCTGGGGTTTTGTAAAACAAGGGTTTGCAGGGATTGACCAAGTTGACCGTTTGCGCCCGTTACTAATACGGTGGGTTGTCTTTTCATTCGTTGGAAATTATAGAAGTGATTGCTTGCCAAAGCGAATCATTGGGCACCGGAGCGACTAAAGTGATTTCGTTTTTTTGTGTAGGATGGTTAAAGGTAATGCTTCGGGCGTGCAGATGAATTGAACCATTCGCATTTGGGCGGTCAAATCCATATTTTAAATCGCCTTTTATAGGGCAGCCAAGGGATGCCAACTGAACTCTGATTTGGTGGTGTCGTCCGGTAATAGGCTGAACCTCTACCAAAAAATAGGTTTGACTTTGTGCAATGACTTGGTAATGTAGCTCGGCTTTTTTGGTATTTGGTTTTTCCGAAACAAAAGCCTTCGATTTGTTGGTCGCTTGATCTTTAATGAGGTAATGCACCAAGTTGCCTTCCGGGGGATTGGGTTTGTTTTTTACCACAGCCCAATACGTTTTTTTGATATTGCGCACTTTAAATTGTTCGTTCATGCGCGCCAATGCCTTGCTTGTTTTCGCAAAAATGACCACCCCCGATACCGGCCGGTCAATACGGTGAACAACCCCGGTAAACACATTGCCTTGCTTGTCGTATTTTTCCTTTAAATAGGCTTTCACCATATCTGCCAAACATTCATCGCCCGTGCTATCGCCTTGTACCAGTGTTCCGGCAGCTTTGTTGATGGCAATCAAATGGTTATCTTCGTATAAAACTTGTAAAGACACAATAGGTAAATGCTTGGTCTATGAAAATATATAGGCAATGAGGTAAACAAATTCGCCGTTTTTGCCCAAAAAAAAATAAACGGCGGTACAAAGAACGGTAAAAAGCCTATCTTTATACGATATTTAACCATTTTGTTTGTTCATAACTATTTATACCATAATGAAGAAGAGTTTACTAATTTTAGCCTTGACCATAGTTCCCTATTTACTGCATGCCCAAAGCTTGCGACATTGTAGTACTATGGAATCGCATGCTTTATTGTTGGAACAAAATCCTGCATTGGGACAAGAGAGACAGCAGATAGAGTCTTTCACTCAAAAGTGTATTGAAAAAGATGCTCTCCCCAAACAAGGGCAAGTGTTGATTACTATTCCGGTGGTCGTACATGTTGTTCACACTACCTCTAATCCGGTTTCGAACATCAGCGAAGCACAAATCCAAAGCCAAATAGACGTCTTGAACGAAGATTTCAGACGCTTAAACGCCGATGCTTCGTTTACGCCGGCCGAGTTTTTACCGGTTGCCGCCGATACAGAAATTGAATTTTGTCTGGCACAAAGAGACCCTAACAATGGCCCCACAAACGGCATTACACGCACCCCTACTACCGAAACCTCTTTTTCTACAGATGCCAACGATGTAAAAAGTCCGACAACAGGAGGTACTTCCGGTTGGCCTAGTAGCAAATACCTCAATATTTGGGTCTGTAACGCTATTGATGGAGGCTTTACATTGGGGTATGCTCAGTTTCCGGGAGGTCCGGCAGCCACAGATGGAGTTGTGATCGGCTATAATTTTTTTGGACGAGTAGGTGCATTAGAATCTCCGTTCGACCTGGGAAGAACTACCACACACGAAGTAGGGCATTGGCTAAACCTGTTTCATATTTGGGGTGATGATTTTGGTAGCTGCACCCAAGACGATGCGGTTTCTGACACCCCACGTTCCGGCGATGCATGGTATGGATGCCCGGCGGTTAATTCAAACACCTGTGTAGATTCTCCTGTAAACTTTAACGACATGTTTCAGAATTATATGGACTATACCGATGATGCCTGTATGAATATCTATACCCTTGGTCAAAAACAAAGGATTCAGGCGTTGTTTATGCCGGGTGGTCCCAGATTTGCGATTACCCAATCAAACGGATGTTTACCGGTTGACCAAGGTTTAAATGATGCTGTTTTAACCTCACTGGTTTCTCCTGCGGGAACAGGAAATTGCACCACCGTTTCGCCGGTGATAGATGTCCAAAATTTTGGTTCAACCGATTTGGTTTATTTTATAGTCGAATACAACTTTGCAGGAGGCCCTGTACAAACTTATGAGTGGACAGGATTTATACCCTCCTTGCAATCTTTGGATATTACCTTGCCGCCCATCACCACGGTTTCTACGGGCATTATTCATTCGCTCAACATCAACATCACCCAACCTAACGGACAAGATGATTATAGTCCTGATAACAATTCCGGTGCTTTTTCTTTCGCTTCTATTTCCAGTGGAGCACCTGCACCGTTTTCTGAAGGATTTGAAGCCGGCACGAATTTCAACACTTGGTCTAACAGCAATCCCGATGCGCTAATTGGTTTTGCGCTCAACAACTCAATTGGATCTTCCGGTTCTGCATCTGTTTACATGAACAACTTCATTTACAACGCATCGGGGGCAAATGATGAGTTCAGTATGCCTTATGTTTATTTAAACCCCAGCATCATTTCTCAACCGTATTTATATTTCGATGTCGCCTACGCGCTTAAAACCGCAGGGGATGCTTCCGATGTATTTCAAGTATTGGTTTCAACCGATTGCGGTGAAACATTTACCAATATCTATACTAAAGCAGGTGCTAATTTGGTAACCGCCCCTCCTGTTGCCAATTCATTTGTACCTAGCCAAGGCCAGTGGCGAACAGAGTTTATTTCGCTGCTACCATATATGGGTATGCGCAACGTGATGATTAGTTTTAAGCAAATTCGCGGGGCCGGTAATAACTTATACATTGACAACATCAACATCACCGATGGAACGGTAGGTATAGAAGAAGTCTTCAATCAACCAAACGAATCAAGATTGATGCTATATCCCAATCCGGCCGCTTCTGAAACGGTTTTGTTTTTCAATTCTATTCAATCAGGAAAAGCAACCATTTCTATTACTGACCTAAGCGGTAAAACGCTATTTGTAGAACAAACAGATTTACAACAAGGCATTAATCAGTTACCCCTTTCATTGAATCAGTTTGTGCCGGGTATGTACTTGATAAATTTAGTGCAAGGCACGAAATTCTCTGTTTCTGAAAAATTATTGATTATCCGGTAAGGATTTCGATGTTTTGGCATGATATTGTAACAACCGCTTACTACTTAAGGTAAGCGGTTTTTTTTGTCTGTAATCCTGATTTGCCTAAGTATCATTACCTTGTTTTCAATCAACTAAGGAATTGCATTTTTGAACTAAGTGCCGAGTTGAGTAGCGTTTTGAAACAAATGCCCATGTCCTCTTAAAAACTCATGGATGGGGAGTCGTTTCTTTCCGGCTAATTGCAGGTCGGTAATGGCAACAAAATAATCGTTTGTAGCTATATGCAAATAGGTTTTGTGGTCTGTTGCTATTGTTCCGGCCGGTATATTGGTTGCGGTTATTTGAGTAAGTACTGTGCCAAAGATTTTCAGCATCTGCCCGGTGAATAGGGTGAATGCGGTAGGGTAGGGGCTAAGTCCTCTGACGAGGTTATGGATGTATAATGCCGGTTGTTGCCAATTGATTCGACAAGTTTCTGTAAAGATTTTAGGCGCAGTTGGGAATTTACCTGTCGCTTGTTCAATTTTTGGATAATTACCTGATTCTATTGCTTTTACCGTTTTGAGTAAAACCGATGCACCCATCACTTTGAGTTTGTCGTGCAGTTCTCCGGCTGTTTCGTTTTCACCAATGCTAGTTTTATCTTGGAAAATAAGGTAGCCGGTATCAATTTCCTGTTCAATAAAAAAAGTGCTGACTCCGGTTTCCCGCTCTCCGTTGATGATAGCCCAATTGATAGGGGCGGCACCTCTATATGAAGGCAAAAGGGAGGCATGGACATTGATGCAGCCCATTGGGGGCATCGTATAAACTGCTGTCGGCAACATTCTAAAAGCAACCACCACTTGCAAATCGGCTTGCAAGGCAGATAAAGCAGCAAGGAAATCCTCGTTTCGCAACTTTTCGGGTTGAAGCAGGGGGAGATCATGCTCCAATGCGTACTTTTTTACGGCTGATTGTGAAAGGTGATGACCCCTTCCGGCAGGTTTGTCCGGTGCAGTAACAACAGCCGCAATTTCATAACCGGACTGAACCAAGATGTCTAAAGCAGGTACTGCAAATTCCGGCGTACCCATAAATACTATTTTCATGCAATAAAGGATAAAACGATTAGGCGCAAAACTAAACAAAAAAAGCGCAATACAGGGTACTGCGCTTTTTTGTATTTTAGTTGATAGATTATAGACGATAGACGATAGACGATAGACGTAAGACAATAGTGAATAGTGTATAGACTTTGGGTTTTAGTCTTCAGTCTTCAGTCTTAAATCTTATGTCTTATGTCTTAAATCTTATGTCTTCAGTCTCATGTCTTAAATCTAATCTTCTTCAAAAACCAACGATACGGAGTTGATGCAATATCGCAAACCGGTAGGTTCGGGTCCGTCTTCAAAAACATGTCCCAAATGTCCCCCGCATCTTTTACACATCACCTCTGTCCGTATCATCCCATGACTTTTGTCCACGGTCAATAGAATATTGTCTTGCGCCAGTGGGGTGAAAAAACTTGGCCAACCGCAACCGGAATCATACTTGGCATCAGAACGGAAAAGTGTATTTCCGCACGCACCGCATTTATAGGTACCGCTTTGTTTGTTTGCGTTGTACTCTCCGGTAAAAGGTCGTTCAGTACCTTTCTGTCGCAATATCCGATATTGTTCATCGGATAGTACTTTGCGCCATTCTTCGTCCGATTTTTCTATTTCAAAATTCATGATTAGTCCAATTTGAAAATTCGTTGTTTTAGGATGCTGCCATTGGCAAGCTCTACGGCAACAAAATAAGTTCCCGGCAATTGGTTGCCGATATGGAGTTCTATTTGATTTTCACCGGATAACAGGTTAAGATCAGATAGTTTTGTTCGTCTGCCGGATAAGTCGGAGATAAGCACTTTTACCGGTTGTGCATTTTCCAATGTAATGATGGCCGTGATGTTTTCATTGGTGGTAACGTTGTAAGGAATAGCCAGTTTATTGCCCGATGCCGGATTTTCGACAATGACTTCAAAACAATAGTCGTCTTCACATTCGTTATTGGTCGTGATGACGAGGCAAACGGTATAGGTACCACCTGTGGTATAGGCATGATTCACCTCGGCACCGGCAGTGCTGCTTGTGCCATCACCAAAGTCCCAACTCCAGCTTTCAATGTTTCCGTTCGATTCGGACGCATTTCCGTTAAACCATGCACTAAGCCCTTCGGTTTCAAAATTGAAATGTGCCGAACAAGCAGGTATGGAGCTTTCGAGAATAACATTCACCTCTTTACAATAATCATCTGTACAACCATTACTGGCAGTAATAATCAGACAAACAACATATTGTCCCTCTTCTGTGTAGGCATGATTTACCTGAGCACCGCTTGAACTTCCCGTTCCATCACCAAACGACCATTCCCAACTTACAATCGTGCTGTTTGCAGTAGAGGGGTTGCCGTTAAAAAATACGGTTAACTCGTTGTTTTCTGAATGAAAGAATGCTTCACATGTCGGGGTGGTTCCGCCCGCAACGGTAACAGTGTGGCAATAATCGTCCACACAGCCATTGGAGGTCGTTATCGTTACACAAACATTATAGGTGCCTGCTTCGGTATAAGTGTGATTGACTTGTGGGCCATCGGCGGAGCCACTTTCATCTCCGAAACTCCAAAGCCAGCCTACGATCGTGCCATTGCTCGTGGAGGGATTGCCGTTAAACCAAGCTGTCAGACCATCAGTTTCAAAATTATAATGAGCCTCGCACACCGGTGTTGGGGGTTCGCTTGATACGGTAACGGTATGGCAATAATCGTCAACACAACCGTTGCCGGTGGTAATCGTTAAACAAACCGTATAAGTTCCTGATTCTGCGTAGATGTGGTTAACTTCGGCGTTTCCGGTAGCACTTGTTCCATCACCAAAACTCCAAGACCAATTTGCAATATCGCCATTCGCTGTGGATGGGTTACCATTGAACCATGCCGTTAATCCTTCCGTTTCAAAATTAAAATATGCCTCACAAACGGGAGTAGTTTCACTCGTAACGGTAACTGTTTGACAAAGGTCATCCATACAGCCATTGGCAGTTGTAATGATTAAGCAAACAGTATAAGAACCGGCTGCTGAATATACGTGATTGACTTGTGCGCCAATGCTCGAACCGGTACCATCGCCAAAACTCCAAACCCAACTGATTATTTCGCCATTAGCCTCAGACGGATTGCCATTGAACCAAGCTGTTAAGCCTTCGGTTTCAAAATTAAAATGTGCTGCACATAAAGGTGTCGTGCCGCCTGTTACGGTAACGGTGTGGCAAATATCATCCACACAGCCGTTGCCGGTGGTAATCGTTAGACAAACAGTATAAGTACCGGCTTCTGTGTAAGTGTGATTGACCTGAGCACCGTTGTCAGAATTTGTACCATCGCCAAAATTCCAAACCCAACCGGTTATGTCGCCATTTGCCTCAGACGTGTTGCCATTGAACCAAGCGGTAAGCCCTTCAGTTTCAAAGTTAAAGTGCGCTGCGCATACCGGTGTCGTGTCTCCTGTTACGGTAATGGTTTGGCAAATGTCATCCACACAACCGTTGCCGGTGGTAATCGTTAGACAAACAGTATAAGTACCGGCTTCAGTAAAGGTATGACTGACTTCTATACCATTACCGGAAGTTGTACCTTCGCCAAAGCTCCATACCCAACTGATAATATCACTATTTGCCTCTGACGTGTTGCCATTGAACCAAGCGGTAAGTCCTTCTGTTTCAAAGTTAAAATGAGCTGCACATAAAGGTGTCGTGCCACCTGTTACGGTAACGGTGTGGCAAATATCATCCACACAGCCGTTGCCGGTGGTAATCGTTAGACAAACAGTATAAGTACCGGCTTCTGTGTAAGTGTGATTGACCTGAGCACCGTTGTCAGAACTTGTACCATCGCCAAAACTCCAAACCCAACTTGATATATCGCCATTTGCTTCTGAAGTATTGCCATTGAACCAAGCCGTAAGTCCTTCAGTTTCAAAGTTAAAGTGCGCTGCACAGACTGGAATAACGCCGCCTGTTACCGTAACGGTATGGCAAATGTCATCCACACAACCGTTGCCGGTGGTAATAATAAGGCAAACGGTATAAGTACCGGCTGTTGAATAGGTATGATTAACCTGTGCGCCATTGTCCGAACTGGTTCCATCGCCAAAACTCCAAACCCAACCGGTAATATCTCCATTCGCTTCTGATGTGATTCCATTGAACCAAGCTGTCAGTCCTTCAGTTTCAAAATTAAAATGGGCTGCACAAACCGGTGTAGTTGTTCCGGATACGGTTACGGTGTGACAGTAGTCATCAATACAACCGTTTGCGGTGGTTATAGTCAGGCAGACGTTATAGGTGCCTGCTGCCGCATAAGTATGGCTGACCTGTATATCATCGGAACCGGTACCATCGCCAAAACTCCATTGCCAACCAATGATATCGCTATTTCCACCGGAAGGGCTGCCGTTAAAAAAGCCGACTAATCCTGTTGTTTCGTAATTGAAAAATGCTTCACAAACCGGATTGGGATCTTCGCCTGTTATGGTAACCGGAATACAAATATCATCTACACAGCCATTGCCTGTTGTGATAGTCAGGCAAACAATATAAACACCGGCGGCGGCATAAGTGTGAGAAGTTGTGGGGCCGCCATCGCCATTTGAGCCATCGCCAAAGTTCCATGCCCAACCGATAATGTCGCTGTTTGCTTCCGAGATATTGCCGTTGAAAAATCCGTTTAACCCTCCGGTATCAAAATTAAAATGTGCCGCACAAAGTGGGGTAGTGTCGCTTGTTACGGTAACAGTATGGCAATAGTCATCTGTACAACCGTTGGCAGTGGTGATGGTCAGACAAACGGTATAAGTTCCTGCTGCGGAATATGTATGATTAACTTCGGCACCATTGTCGGAACCTGTTCCATCGCCAAATTCCCAAACCCAACTGACGATGCTGCCTTCGCCAACAGAGGGATTTCCGTTAAACCCAGCCGTCAGCCCCTCTGTTTCAAAATTAAAATGTGCTTCACAGGCAGTACCCGCTTCGGATAATTCTACCGTTTTACAGGTTTGACTGTTGCACAAATCATTTTCTATATAGAGGCAGATGTAATAAACACCGACTTCTTCATAAGCATGAAAAGGCGATGACACAATTGATTCGGAATCGTCTCCAAAAAACCAGATAACATTGGTGAATTCGCCGGTTGATTGGTTGGTAAATTGAACATTTAAACCTGATTCCCCGGTTGAAAACCCAAAATTGGCAGCAAAATTAAAGCAAGGGTCTTCCTGGGCATTTAGCGATAAATTGCCTGCCAAAAAAAGCATCAAAATAAAGAGCGTAGAAGTAAGTTTCATAGAATTGTATTTAGAAGGATAAAGAACAAATTATTGAGTTGATAAAACTAGAAATCACTAGCAGATAAATAATTGCTTAAATTGTAAAAACAACCGACAAAATTACCATTTTTGCATCAACAAATTCTCAGTATGGAAAGAATAAAATTGCAATTGCCGTCTAACTTACCTTTTCAAACCATAATCCCCATAAGAGTTACCGATATTAACTACGGAGGGCATGTGGGCAATGATTCTTTTCTGTCAATTATTCACGAAGTGCGGCTTCAGTTCTTGGCGCAATACGGATACGATGAGTTTAATATTGAGGGCTTAGGCACTATCATGGCCGATGTTGCCATACAATATCGGGGTGAAGTTTTTTACCCCGATAACTTAATAGCCCATGTCGGACTAGGTTCATTTGGCCGTACAGGATTCGATATTTATTATCAATTTCTGAGCCAAAATACCGGTAAAGAGATCGTTCGGGCCAAAACAGCTTTGGTGTTTTACGATTACAAACTTCATAAAATGATGCCCATCCCTTCCGGCTTTCAGGCAATTGTTTTGGGCAGATAAATTCAGAAACGTAAGTATTAAATAGGGTAAACGACTAAATAAACAAATAAAAACAAAGTAATGGCAGAAGATAGGCGGAATAATTTAATGATTTACGGAGCAAACGGATATACCGGTAAGTTAATCACCGAGTTGGCAGTCATAAGAGGTATGAAGCCCATTGTTGCAGGACGCAACAAAGCGGCCATTCAGGAACTTGCTGCGCGGTTTGGATTGCCTTATATGATTGTTGATTTAGACAACAAAGAAGCATTGGGTGATGCCGCATTGATGGCAGATGTGGTGCTGCACTGCGCCGGCCCATTTGTCAATACAGCCAAGCCAATGTTAGAGGCTTGTATGAAATATGGAACCCACTATTTAGACATCACCGGCGAAATACCCGTTTTTGAAATGGTAGCTGCCCAAAACGAAGCCATCAAAGCGGCTAAAATTATGGCTATGCCCGGCGTAGGTTTCGATGTCGTTCCGACGGATTGTTTGGCAGCATATTTAAAAAAACAACTTCCCTCGGCAACCAATTTAACCCTTGCTTTTGCCGGACTAGGAGGCGGAGTTTCACATGGTACGGCTTCTACGATGTTGCTCAATATCGGCAAAGGCGGTGCGGTGCGGTTAGACGGTAAAATCACCCCTGTACCGGATGCGTTCAAGGTGAAGCTCATTGATTTTGGCGGGAAAACCATTCAAACCATGTCTATCCCTTGGGGGGATGTTTCTACGGCTTTTTACAGCACAGGCATACCCAATATTGAAGTTTATATGGGGGTAAGCAATATGATGTTGAGAGGAACACAACTCTTACAGTCTATGAAATGGCTGCTTACGAGCAAAATGGTGAAACGATTCCTGCAAGCCCGAATTGACAACCTGCCCGAAGGCCCCTCTGTTCAGCAACGAACAAAAGGGCAAAGTTTGGTTTGGGGACAGGTAACAGACGAAAAGGGTAACTCAGCCACTGCACGCTTAAAAGGCCCCGAAGGATATACGCTCACCGCCCTTTCGGCTATGAATATTGTTGAAAAAGTGTTGAATGGTCGCGCCCCCATTGGATTTCAAACGCCTTCTATGGCTTATGGCGCCGATTTAATTCTCGAAATCAAAGGTGTCATCCGCGAAGATGTAGCTATTCGCAAGAACATAAAGGTGCAATAGACATAAGACAATAGACAATAGGCAATAGACATAAGACAATAGACAAATGACTATAAATTTTAGACAGAAGATTGGATTCAAAGGACAGAAGAAGTTTCTGCGGCTAATATCGACATAATCATATTCCTGCCAAACTATGCTTTCTTTCAAAAAAATTATCAGCGAAAATATGCGTAATCTGCGGGAACAAACTAATCTTTTATTTATATAGACAGAAGATAGGATTCAAAGGACAGAAGAAGTTTCTGTCGGCTTATATCGACATAATCATATTCCTGCCAAACTATGCTTTCTTTCAAAAAAATTCTCAGCGAAAATATGCGTAATCTGCGGGAACAAACTAATCTTCTATTTAGAAGAAACAAAGGTGCTATGCAAATACTACTTTTCTAATCTCAAAACTAACAACAAGATGCAAAATACATTTATGACCGAAGCGATAAGATTATCTGCCGAAGGATTGAAAAAAGGGGAAGGTGGACCCTTTGGAGCAGTTGTTGTGAAAGATGGGGAAATAATTGCCCGTGGCAACAACCGGGTAACCTCGTCGAACGACCCGACTGCTCATGCCGAAGTAGTTGCTATCCGCAATGCTTGTGCCGAATTGGGCACTTTTCAGCTAAGCGGTTGCGAAATATATACCAGTTGCGAACCTTGCCCCATGTGTTTAGGGGCTATTTATTGGGCACGTCCTGATAAGGTGTATTATGCCAATACCCGTTTGGATGCTGCCAATATAGATTTTGATGATTATTTTATTTATCAGGAAATCAATCAATCTCCCGAACTGCGCGAAATACCCTTCATTCATTTACCCCATCCCGATGCCCTGAAAGTGTTTGCCGATTGGGTAAACAAAAAGGACAAAACAACTTATTAAACACTCTTTTTCTCCTTTATATGGCTAGTATTACGCTTTTGGGCGCAGGGAATGTAGGGCAACATTTGTGCAAAGCGTTGTTCAAAGCTCATCACGATATTGTTCAGGTTTACAATCGCACTCCCTTACATACCGAAAGTTTGCAAGCTATGTTACCGCAAACTCGGTTTGTCAATGAAATAGATGCGTTAACTTTAAACACCGATTTGTATTTAATTGCTGTATCTGATGATGCTATTGCTGAGGTTTCCGATGCCCTACCCCTCAACAATGGGATTGTCGTTCATACTTCGGGAGCAACATCACTTTCCGTCTTACTAAAACACTCCAATCGAGGCATTTTTTACCCATTGCAAACTTTTACCGCTGGGCATGAGGTTGATTTTACCCAAATCCCCTTTTGTATAGATGCCAATTTCGAGCAATCGGCGGAAAAACTAATTGATATCGCTTCGACATTAAGCCCACAGGTGTATCGGTTAAACGATCAACAACGAATTGCCTTGCATGTTTCCGCCGTTTTTGCCAACAACTTTACCAACCACATGTTTGCCATAGCCGAAGAAATTTGCCAACTCAACCAAGTCCCGTTTGACATCATCAAACCCCTCATATCCGAAACACTCAGTAAAATTCAAACCCAATCTCCCCGTTTAGTGCAAACAGGTCCTGCCAAACGCAACGATTTTATGACCATACAAGCACATTTGGATTTGCTGAAAAGCACACCTTTATACAGTCATCTGTACGTGATATTATCGGAAAGTATTTTGACCATGTATCAACCTCCATACCCTTAATTTTATCTTTGACCGATTGTTATGAACCAAGAAATCAATTATTCTTACATCAAATTGAACCATACACCCGAATACAGGTTATATCAGTTTGATTTGAACCGATATTTCCATAATCAACCCATCCATGTATCATATAAAAGTGAATTTTGAACAATCAGATTTAAAACCAATTGAGATTGTTTCACAACCCGATTTTACCCTCCTCGAAGCGATAATAGTTAACGATATTCACCTCAATCACAATTGCGGTGGAGTTTGTGCTTGTACGACCTGCCATATTTATGTCAATAGTGGGGATGAATTTTTAGACGAGATGACAGACCGCGAAGAAGACTATGTTGACAGGGCAACCAATCCGCGATTAGAATCCCGCCTTGCTTGTCAATGCCTCCTGCTTGAAGGAAATGGCGAAATAGAAATTACCATTCCCGACCAAAGTGGCATTATCGGACATGAACATTAAATAACACATCAATTACTCCATTTTAATCTGTTAATCATTATGCCCTTAAAATTAGAAGAACCACCAATTACTTGGTCGGACTATGAAGATATAGCTATCAAGCTATACGAACGCTTTGGCCCTAAATTTGGCGAATCGCAGATTTACCGCATCCGTTTTACCGACCTGTTAGAATGGGTGCTCCAAATAGAGAATTTTACCGGCACTCGCGAAGAAAGTAACGAAGGACATTTGGAAATGGTGCAATCAACCTGGGTCTATGAATGGCGTGAAAGCCATAAAGACGATTTGGAAGCAGAAGAAGACTAAGCGAATAACCTAACATCGTTTGCCCTTTTTGCGGGGTTAACCCAATAAAAATAGCCCTATTGCTAAAGCAGCAATAGGGCTATGTGATTCTTATCGGTATTTAGCAGAAGAATTAATCTCTGTCGTAACGCTTTTGACGGTCATCGCGGTTAAAATTGTTACTTCTGGGTTTGAAGCCGCCACCGCCACCACCACCGCCGAAATTGCGGTTAGGGCGTTGTTCGCGTTCACGTGCTTCATTTACTCGCAATGGACGGTCTTCCAAGAGTGCTCCGTTTAATTCGTCAATGGCCTTTTGGCCTTCCTCATTGTTTGCCATTTCTACAAATGCAAAACCTTTGGAACGGTTGGTTTCACGGTCAAAAATTACTTTTACTGAAGTAACTTCGCCGTATTCTTGAAATACTTCGCGCAAGTCTTCGTCTGTAATACCGTAGTCTAAGTTGCCTACATAAAGATTCATACTAAACAAAAAAATTAAAGTGAAAAAAGGGAAAAAGAGACATAAATAAAAACCAATGACAACTCAACTAATAAACGCTAATTCACTCAAAAACTTTGCTTACAAGTATGAATCCGAAATCTAGAAATTAATTGAAAAGACCATCAGTATAGAAACGGTGTAAAGTTACTATTATTTATTTAAAAATAGCAAGTTTTTTTGAAAAAATTTTCAAAAAAAAACTTCACCGCCTTTTAGCAGTGAAGTTTTGTAAGGGTGGGCGATACTAGATTCGAACTAGTGACCCCCTGCTTGTAAGGCAGGTGCTCTGAACCGGCTGAGCTAATCGCCCTTGAAAAACAATGTTTTTTGTGCTTCAAATAAGTTCTGCTATGTTGAAAAATGTGGGCGATACTAGATTCGAACTAGTGACCCCCTGCTTGTAAGGCAGGTGCTCTGAACCGGCTGAGCTAATCGCCCTCTTTTTTTAACAGGGTGCAAAGATACAGTTCGCTTTGTAATCTGCAAACCTTTTTCTGAAAAATTAAACAAAAATTATTAAATTAGTTAGTATTCCATCATGCTAAGATAGTAAATTTACGGCTCGATAGGATGAAGTGATGGATGCGCACCCTTGATAGATCAAAACACACATGTTAAAACGCAGTTTGAGATTTTTGGCTGTACTGTTGATATTGATAGGGATTGTTCTATTGGCCATACCCATGTTTTTCCAAAAACAGGTTGAAAGCGCATTTATTAAGCGGGTCAACAGCTATGTAACCACTGAGTTGATCATCAAAGACAAAATCGAACTGTCTTTATTTCGCAATTTTCCTTATGCCTCGCTGACGCTCCACTCGGTAGAATTGCGGGAAAACATTCCTAATAGTCGCCGCAATCTTTTAGAGGTCGAGCACCTTTCGTTTTTGTTCAGTTGGTGGGATATTTTTAGGGGCAGGTATATGGTGGAGCAAATCAGCATGAAAAATGGCAACCTGCACCTACGCCGGTTTAACGACGGGACAAGCAATTACCAAGTTTTTGAAACAAAAACCGATTCAGACGATGAAGAAGTTGCTTTGCAATTAAAACAGGTGATATTGAATGGCATCGAGATCAACTACTTAGACGAAAACTACTTTCATGAAACCTTGTTCAACATCACTAATGGAACGATGTCGGGCAATTTTGGCAGTTTAAGGTATAATATGCTGCTGAACGCCGATTTGCAGGTAAAACAGTTTTACATCTATAATACCAACTACCTGCCCGATAAATCGGCAAAACTTGATTTGAACATCGGCATTGACTTTGCCGATAACACATATACTTTTGGCAAAAGCAATTTGGATATTTCGGGCAATAAATTTGACCTCAGCGGGAAAATCGGGTTTGCAGGCAACACGACCGATGTGAATTTGGATATTAACGGTATCAATTTAAACTTGTCCGACATCAAAGACCTTTTACCAAATTCTTACATCCCAAGATTGAAAGACATGACAAGCACCGGCACGCTTCAAGTGAGTGCTAAGGTGAAGGGGATTTATTCCAAATTTGAACAACCTAGTGTTGATATCAATTTCAACCTCGACAAAGGCACGCTTACCCACCCCGATTTGAACGGCACTTTGCGAAACTTGCAAGTGAACGGTAGCTTTACCAATGGCTTTCAAAAGCAACTCAGCACTTCGGAATTGGTTATCGAAAACCTTTCGTTTGTTTTGAACGGGAAAAATTTGACCGCATCGGCAAAGGTGAAGGACTTTGATAATCCGGTTACACACTTGAAATTGGACGGCACGCTTGAACTTCCTACTTTGGGGGAATCTGCCAAAGCATATCATATTGATAAATTAGCCGGACAGATTACCTTTAACCAAGTGCTGCTGGATGGCAAATTGAACGACCTCTATAATGCCACCGCCTTGGTATATCCCACATTGACCGGTGGGGTAAATGCCTCAAACATCTACTTCCATTACAACAACAAAGAGGTTCAAAATTTGGGATTTCAAGTCAATTTTAACGGGCAGCATGTTCAACTCGAAGGGCTGCAACTGACAGCAGGGAACAGCGATATGGCACTTAACGGGCAAATCTATAATTTTACCCCGCTTATGTTTCAAGCGATGGCAAAAGACACTATACAGTTGTCGCAACCGGTTAATCTCAACCTAACAGTTCAATCCAAACTGATTGATCTTGCAGATTTAATGAATTACATCAACAACAACGAAGTGGCTTCTGAAAATCCCCCCAAACAAACAGAAGCTGTGGTGAACAAACAGCATTATGCAGTAGGCAATATTGAGATGACGATTGACAAGTTAATTCGGAATAATTTGGACATCAACAATATTAAAGGTAAAGTTACATTTGATGATAGTGATTTTACCATTCAACAAATAACCATGCAAATGATGGGGGGACAAGCCGAAATGCGTGGAAACTTTGCGGTGGACGATAACCGTCATGTCAATGTCAAAACCTTTTTTTCGTGTACGGGCTTAGATATGAACCAATTGTTGACCGAAACCGGCAACTTTGGTCAAACGACATTTACCGACAAAAACATCAAGGGGGTTTTGAATGGTAAAGCCTATCTGACCGTACCGCTCGACAACAAACTAAAACTCGATGAACAAGCCTTTAAGCTCATTGCTGATGTCAGTATTGAAAACGGCGAACTGATAGATTTTGAACCGATGATGTCGCTTTCAAAGTTTGTCAAGCTATCCGAACTCAATCGGGTTAAGTTTGCACGGTTAGAAAATCAGATTGAAATCTCCAATCGCAAAATTCGTATTCCCGCCATGTATATTCACTCCAATGCCGTTAAACTCACCTTTTCGGGGATACATTCTTTCGATAACCGTTTGTATTATTACGTTAAACTGAACCTGCTCGATTTGTTAACCAACAAATTCAGAAAACAGAACAACAATATTGCCACCGAAAGCAACCCTAAAGGAGGTGTCAACTTGTTTTTGACGATGAGTGGACGTGCCGACAAAACGGATATTCAATACATGAAAAGGAAACAGGTAAAAAATCAGTTTGAAAAGGACAACAAAAGGCAAAAAACAGATTTACAGAAAATATTGGAACAGGAGTTTAGTTTTGAATCTACTGCTCCTACCGATTCGATGGATATAGATATGCTGATGTGGCAAGACACCACTAACCTGAAACTCAAATAACCCGCCCATGCGCACTTCGGAAATAATAGGACAAGCCAAGCAAATTACTTCTGCCAAACTAAACATATACGAGAACAAATCTCAATGGAAGATAGGATTGTTCCTCGCAGGGTTACTCATTGTTGCCGTTACCTTGCTTTACAACAGCCGTTTGGCAAGCAAGTTGGCGGAACAGGAAAGGCGAAGAGTCGAAACCTTTGCCAATGCCTATGCCGAATTGAGTAAATTGCCTTTTAGCGATAATTCCAGCACCCTCGAAATCAATTTTTTAACCGGCATCATTACCGGAAATTTAACCATCCCTGTGATATTGACCGATAATAACGGGCGCATTCAGGCGAGTAAAAATTTAGATTCTACCAAAACCTTAAAAACCGATTCGACTTTTTTTTACCGGAAACTGGCGAAAATGAAAGACCAATACGACCCCGTAGTGGTCATCAGCGATATGTCGAGCATCAGGGCCGTAGGTCAAACCGAGCCACCCGATATCGTTCAATATGTTTATTATACCGATTCCTACTTGCTTGCTCAACTGAAGCTCTATCCTTATGTGCAACTCATCATCATTGGGGCCTTTTTATTGGCAGCCTATATCACCTTTGACGTAGCCCGCCGCTCGGAACAAAATAAGGTATGGTTGGGCATGGCCAAAGAAACGGCACATCAATTGGGAACACCCCTTTCCTCGTTAGTGGCTTGGATGGAAATTCTTAAAGAAACCGAAGACCCCGAAGGAACGGCCAAAATGGTTGGGCGGGAAATGGGCAAAGACATTGCACGGTTGCAACTCATTACCGAGCGGTTTTCTAAAATAGGCTCAGAGCCTTCGTTACAACCCCACGATGTGGTTGAATTGGTCAGGCATACCTTAGATTATGTTAAACGCCGCGCATCTTCCCGAATCAACTTTGAGTTTAAAGCCCCTGAACACATCATTTGCAATGTCAACCCCACCTTGTTCGATTGGGTCATTGAAAATCTGCTCAAGAACGCTCTAGATGCTATGGAAAGTACCGGTAGCATTAAAGTGGTGATTGAAGAAGACCTGAACAATAACATCATCATTGATGTATTCGACTCCGGCAAAGGCATCCCTAAATCAAAATTCAACACCGTTTTTGAACCCGGATTTAGCACCAAAAAGCGGGGTTGGGGCTTAGGCCTATCCCTGTCCAAGCGAATAACCGAAAACTATCACGCCGGTAAGATATTCGTTCTCGATTCGATATTGGGTAAAGGCACGACCTTTAGAATCATTCTGCCCAAATCCTAAATCAGCCCCTTTGTAACCAAGCTGATAGCTAAAAAAATCCTGCCTCAACGTGAAGCTCACGTTAACTTATTGGTAGGCGGACATTGATTATGGTCTGCCGTTTGCCGATTATGGTTTGCCGTTTGCCGATTATAGTCTGCTGGATGCCGATTATGGTTTGCCGGATGCCGATTATGGTTTACCGGATGCCGATTATGGTCTGCCGGTTGCCAATTATGGTTTGCCGTTTGCCAATTATGGTCTGCCGTTTGCCAATTATGGTCTGCCGTTTGCCAATTATGGTTTGCCGTTTGCCTATTATGGTCTGCCGTTTGTTTGCTATTGTCTGTCAGCTGTTTGTTATGGTCTGCCGTTTATTTGCTATTGTCTGCCAGATGTTTGTTATGGTTTGCCGTTTGTTTAGTATGGTTTACCGGTTGCCGATTATGGTCTGCCGCCTGCCGATTATGGGTTGCCGGATGCCGATTATGGTCTGCCGTTTGCGGGGTTTTTTAAGACAATCTGAAGTGAATTTGGGAGGGGTAGTTCTTAATTGTTCATTAACATAGCGTTTACTACCCCTCTTTGCCTTGTACCACGACAAATCTTGATATAAACCTTCCTTGTTGTTGCATTTTTGGGAGAGAGGGGGCAAGGGAGGTGAGTAAAAATTAGCTAATACAAACCTCTCGTTGCCTCGCTATCATGTTAACCGCACCTTTGAACTACAACAGATGGGTAAAGCCTTGAAAAGCAACCCTCTTGATGATAAAAGCCTTCCACGACAGGAGGATACCGTCAAAATTTACGGTTGACAAAGCCGCTTTGCCGGTTGACATGTCTTCTATACAGGTTGACCAACAACCTTTGCAGGGGTGTTTTGAAAATAATCAGAGGAGCAAAGAACCTTAGCAGGTGGGTTTCATTTCAAAACAGGTTGACATTACTTCATTGCAGAGGCGTTTTATCAAAGAACCAAGGGAATAACTGCGCTTGCAGGTTGACAAAAACATTTTGTCAAGGCGATATTTTCAAAATGCAGGATGACTTTACTCTTTTGCAGGGGGGCTTTGCTCCTTTGCAAGGGCACAAATCGTTTTTGCTGGGGTACAATTTGCGCTCATAATCCTACGGGTAGTACTGATACTTGTATTAGGGAAAGTAAAAAAGTATAAGTAAACCCTCCCAAACCATCAACACATAAAGGAACAAGCCGATAAAGTGCATTGGAGTTTCAAAAAAAAAATCATAGATAGGGGTACAAGTTTAGAGCAGAACGATTATATTTGAGTTTTGTAACAGGAATCAATTGCTTTTTGCGCAGGATTGAAGTAAGGGGAAAAGGCTTTAACAATCAGCCAACGGTATAATATAAAGGCCTCTCCGCTCTCTAATTGGTTGCTGTAATAGTCGTGTGGGTTAAATGAGTGAGGGGGAATGAAAGGTAGGAGAAAAGGAAAGTTTTAGCCCAAAAACGCTTCAAATGCGTCTGAGAAATAAACTTGTAATCTTTCAAATCGAAAAATCTTATCCTCAACCACTTAAATAACTGCATGATGAAATCTAATCTTTTCAATTGGTTAACAGGCTTTTTGTGTATTATGTTTTTTGGGTTTTTTGCTATGGAGGTAGAAGCGCAGATTGTGTTTGGGCCGCAGCGGATAATAGCGCAATCAGAAACCAATGGTGCACACTCAGTTTATGCCGCTGATTTGGATGGTGATGGCGATATGGATATTTTGACGGCTTCTTATATTGACGACAAAATAGCCTGGTATGCAAACGATGGCACAGGAAACTTTGGCGAACAACAAATCATCTCCACTGATGCGGATTTTGCAGAATCAGTGTATGCTGCCGATTTGGATGGCGATGGTGATATGGACGTTTTGTCGGCTTCTGTTAATGACAACAAAATTGCATGGTATGAAAATGACGGTACCGGCAATTTTAACGGACAACAAATCATTAGCTTGAATGCCAATGGCGCATTCTGTGTGTATGCCACCGATATAGATGGCGATGGTGATATGGATGTTTTGTCTGCTTCTCACGTTGACAACAAAATTGCCTGGTATGAAAACAATGGCACAGGCAATTTTGGCGAGCAGCAAATCATCAGTACGACTGTCGATGGTGCAAGGTCTGTGTATGCCGCTGATTTAGATGGTGATGGCGATATAGACGTTTTGTCGGCTGCTTGGAATGATGGCAAAGTAGCATGGTATGCAAACGACGGCACGGGCAACTTTGGCGAACAGCAAATCATCAGCACAACGGCTTATGGTGCAAACACTCTATATGCTATAGATATAGATGACGATGGCGATATGGATGTTTTATCCGCATCCTTTAATATGTATACAGACAAAATTGTCTTGTATAAAAACGATGGAGCAGGTAACTTTGGAGAACAGCAAATCATCAGCAGTACTATCGATGGTGCAAGGTCTGTGTATGCGGCGGATGTTGACGATGACGGCGATATAGATATTTTGACGGCTTCTCATAGTGACGACATTATAGCCTGGTATGAAAACGACGGCACCGGCAGTTTTGGCGCACAACATATCATCAGCACGGTTGCCAATGGCGCATATTCTGTTTATGCCGCCGATATGGATGGCGATGGTGATATAGATGTTTTGTCGGCTTCTACTGAGGACTCCAAAATAGCCTGGTATGAAAACGATGGCTCAGGCAACTTTGGCTTGCAACTAATCATCAGCACGGTTGAAGATGGCGCAGATTCCGCATATATTGTAGATATAGATGGCGACGGCGATTTAGATGTTTTGACGGCTACCGATTCTGCAGTGTATGGCAAAATAGCCTGGTATGAAAACGATGGTACGGGCAATTTTGGCGAGCGGCATATCATCAGCACAGTAGTCAGTGGTCCACGCTCAGTCTATGCCGCCGATTTGGATGGCGACGGCGATATGGACGTTTTGTCGGCTTCAAGCTTTGATAATAAAATAGCCTGGTACGAAAATGACGGCATTGGCAACTTTGGCGCACAGCAAATCATCAGTATCACTGGTAATGATGCAAACTTCGTGTTTGCAGCAGATTTAAATGGCGATGGACATATAGACGTTTTATCAACTTCTATTTGGGACGACAAAATAGCCTGGTATGAAAACGACGGCGTGGGCAATTTTGGCTCAGAGCAATTTATTACCACAGCCGTCAACATCACGTTTTCTATTTATGCCGCCGATTTAGACAATGATGGTGATATGGATGTTTTGTCGGCTTCTCGTGATGACGATAAAATAGCCTGGTATGAAAACGATGGCACAGGAAACTTTGGCGTACAACAAATCATCAGCACAATTGCGGATAATGCATACTCTGTGTATGCCGCCGATTTAGACAATGATGGCGATATGGACGTTTTGTCGGCTTCTATGGCGGACGACAAAATAGCTTGGTATGAAAACGACGGCGCGGGTAGTTTTGGCGAACAACAAATTATCAGCACAGCCGCCGATGGAGCGCGATCTGTGTATGCCGCCGATATGGACAATGACGGAGATATAGACGTTTTATCAGCTTCTCGAAATGACAACAAAATAGCCTGGTATGAAAACGACGGCGCGGGTAACTTTGGTGCACAACAAATTATCAACACCGTTGCTTATGATGCAAGGTATGTATATGCTGCCGATATCAATGGCGATGGTCATCCGGATGTTTTGTCGGTTTCTTTAAGAGACAACAAAATAGCCTGGTACGAAAATCTGCCCAACATTGCAAGTCTAAGCGGTAATGTGTTTTACGATGTCAACCAAAACGGCATTTTAGAAAGCGGCGAGTTTGGTTTAGGGTTTCAAAATATAAATGTAGAGCCGGACAGCTATTATAATTACGCCGATAACGAAGGGTTCTTTATTTGTTACCACGAAACTGCAGGAAACTATACCCTCAACTACACCGTTCCCAATAACTGGAGCGCTACCACACCCACCTCTTATACAATTGCGCTTGCTGAGGGTGAAAACAGCCCCAACCACAACTTCGGTTTATATCCCAATACTTTAGTAACCAATGTGCAACCTTTCCTCACATCGGGAATTAACCGATGCGACTGGCAAGTCCCATACTACCTAAGCATAATTAATGATGGCAATACGATTGTGCCGCTTAGTGTCGTGTCCCTACAATTAGACCCCTTACTTACCAATATAAATATCAATCCTATGCCCGATTCCATCGGCATTCAAGGATGGATTTACTGGCATGTTAACAATCTCCCACCCTATCAACAAACCCAATTTACGGTATTAGTACAAGAACCCGATTTTAGCGCTATGGGTGATACGCTGTTTAACAATGCCACTGTGAGTACTTACAATATCTATGGTGAACAAACCGATTTTAACACTTATTCTTATAACCCAATTGTTACCTGCGCCTACGATCCCAACGACAAACAGGTAACCCCATCGGGCATTGGCGAGCAAAACTACACCCTAATTGGGCAAGAACTCTTTTACACCATCCGCTTCCAAAACACCGGCAATGATACAGCCTTTAACATTATAATTGCCGATACACTATCTGCATGGTTAGACCATAGCAGTTTCCGCATTATCAACAGCAGTCACACCATGCAAACCAATCGCTACCCAAGCGGTTTGGTAGAATTCCGCTTCAACAACATTCAACTCCCGGACAGCACAGTCAATGAACCCGGCAGTCATGGATATATCCTTTACGCTGTTCGCCCCATAGCAGACTTACCTGACTACACCGTCATTGCCAACACTGCCCATATCTTTTTTGACCAAAACCCCGCCATTGTGACTAATACTACTCAAAATACAATGGTGTTTGAATTGCCCATAATTCAAGATCTGCCCCATGTTGGCGAAACGCTATCCAGTCTGACCCTTATTCCCAACCCGGCAAAGAACCTGCTCACCATACAATATACCTCCCAACAATCCCAACCCACCACCCTACACCTATACGACCTAACCGGCAGGGAACTCCACAAAGAATCCCTGCTAGCAACCCTTGGCACAAACAACTACGTTTTGGATATGACAAAGTATCCTAACGGTATGTATGTGGTTACGCTGAATAATGGGGTTGAGGTGGTTTCGGGGAAGGTGGTGAAGGAGTAAATACGTAAATTGAACAATTATTCAACCTAAAATCCAACAAAGATGAAAAGATTATTCGTTTACTTGGTTATAGTACTTAGCATAATAGCTACCGTTAATGGTTATGCTCAAACAAACTTTGGTTCTCAACAGGTGATAATACAAAGTGAAACTAATGGCGCAAGTTGTGCGTATGCCGCTGATTTGGACGGTGATGGCGACTTGGACATGTTGGCTGCTTCATACGGGGGCGATAATATAGGTTGGTATGAAAACGATGGAATTGGAAACTTTGGTAGCCAACAACTCATCGCTACCTACACTGATGGCGCAATATCTGCGTATGCAGCCGATTTGGATGGCGATGGGGATTTAGATGTTTTTTCGGCTTCCCGAAATAACACCAAAATATTCTGGTATGAAAATGATGGCGCAGGTAATTTCAACACACAGCAAATAATCACTTTCGATACAGGCTTAACAGCTTCTGTGCATGCTGTTGATTTGGACGGCGATGGTGATATGGACGTTTTATCGGCTTCTTTCAATAACAATGAAATAGTTTGGTATGCAAACGACGGGGCCGGTAATTTTGGTGTAAAACACATCATTACTACATCTGCTTATGAGGCATGGTCTGTTTATGCAGCCGATTTGGATGGCGATGGTGATATGGACGTTCTGTCAGCTTCCCGAGATGACGATAAAATTGCATGGTATGAAAACATAGACACCGGCAATTTCGGTGTTCAACAAATTATAACCACTAATGCTGATGAAGCAATGTCTGTGTATACTTCTGATTTGGACGGTGATGGCGATATAGATGTATTGTCGGCTTCTGCAAATGACGATAAAATTGCTTGGTATGAAAATGATGGTACAGGCAGTTTTAGTGATCAGCAAATCATAACAACTGTAGCAAATTATGCAATATCTGTTTATGCTTCCGATTTAGATGGCGATGGCGATTTAGACGTGCTGTCGGCTTCAAGTGGGGACGGCAAAATTGCATGGTATGAAAACGACGGCATCGGGAATTTCAGCACTCAGCAAATCATTACTCTCAATGCCAATGGCGCAGTTTCTGTATATGCAGCCGATTTGGATGGCGATGGCAATATTGACGTACTGTCGGCATCCGAAGAAGATAGTAAAATAGCATGGTATGAAAACGATGGTTCAGGCAACTTTGGCGACCAACAAATTCTCTCTATCTCTCTGTTTAACCCAGCTTCAGTTTTTGCTGCAGATTTAGACGGAGATGAGGATATAGACGTGTTGTCGGCTTCCGCAGATGACAATAAAATAGCTTGGTATGAAAATGACGGTACAGGGAATTTTGGCCCTCAGCAAATCATTACTCTTAATGCCAATGGTGCAAGTTTTGTGTATGCAGATGATCTAGACAACGATGGGGATATAGACATTTTGTCGGCTTCAAGATATGACTTTAAAATAGCTTGGTATGAAAACGATGGCACAGGAAATTTCGGTGTCCAGAAAATCATCACCACCACTGCCAATAATGCACGTTCTGTTTATGCCGCCGATTTGGATGGAGACGGGGATACGGACGTTTTGTCGGCCTCTAATGGGGATGACAAAATAGCTTGGTATAAAAACGAAGGGGCAGGCAACTTTGGTCCTCAGCAAATCATTACAACTGCTGCCGATGGCGCAATGTTTGTTTATGCTGCCGATTTGGATGGGGATGGAGATATGGACGTGTTGTCAGCTTCGCGAGATGACGATATAATTGCTTGGTATGAAAACATAGGCTTCGGTAATTTCGGTGCTCAAGAAATAATCACTTCTACTGCTAATTATGCAATGTGTGTATATGCCGCCGATTTGGACAACGATGGAGATATGGACGTTTTGTCGGCTTCAGCGCATGACCATAAAATAGCTTGGTATGAAAACGATGGCGACGGTAATTTTGGTTTCCCGCAAATCATCACATCCACTGCAAATGGCGCGTGCTCTGTTTTCGCCGCCTATGTGGACGGCGATAATAATTTAGACGTGATTTCGGCTTCTACAAATGATGATAAAATAGCATGGTATCGAAACGATGGCACAGGAATTTTTGGCGAAGCGCATATCATTTCTACTGAAGCCGATTTTGCAACTTCGGTGTATGCCGCCTACTTGGACGGCGATGCGGATATAGACATATTGTCAGTTTCTTTTGGTGATGACAAGTTAGCTTGGTATGAGAATCTCTTAGAAACAATGGTGAGTGCTCCTACATTGCTAGATATACCCGCCGAATCACTTCTTATCATCCACACCCAAAACTCCGCCACCATATCCTACACCTCCCCCCAAACCCAACCCGTTACCCTCTACCTATATGACCTAACCGGAAGGCTACTCCACAAAGAAACCCTGCAAGCAACCCTCGGCACAAACAACTACGTTTTGGATATGACAAAGTATCCTAACGGTTTGTATTTGGTTACGCTGAACAATGGGGTTGAGGTGGTTTCAGGGAAGGTGGTGAAGGAGTAAACCAACAGTAAAATCGCAATAGTATGGTTTGCCGATTGTACTATGGCGTAAAAGATTTTTTGGAGAAAACATTTTCCACACTACAATTCAACAAAGATGAAAAAGTTAACTACTTACTTGATAATTATACTTGGTATTTTAGGATCGGGCTATGGTTTTGCGCAAACCACATTTGGACCTCAGCAGGTAATAATGCAAAGCGAAACCAGTGGAGCAACTTCAGTTTATGCTGCCGATTTAGATGGTGATGGCGATTTAGATATTTTATCAGCATCTCAGGATGATGATAAAATAGCATGGTATGAAAATGATGGCGCAGGCAACTTTGGCACACAGAAAATCATCTCCACCTCTGCCAATGTTGCATATTCCGTTTATGCCGCCGATTTAGATGGAGACGGGGATATAGACGTGTTGTCAGCTTCTTCGTCTGACAACAAAATAGCTTGGTACGAAAACGACGGTGCTGGAAACTTTGGAGCACAGCAAATCATTACTATTACAGCAGATGGTGCAAGATCCGTTTATTCCGCCGACTTGGACAATGACGGAGATGTGGATGTGTTATCCGCCTCCTTTGATGACGACAAAATAGCTTGGTATGAAAACGATGGAACAGGGAATTTTGGTGTGCAGCAAATTATCTCCACCGATGCTGATGGCGCAAGTTCCGTTTATGCTAACGATTTGGAAGGTGACGGGGATATGGATGTCTTGGCGGCTTCTAAAAATGACGACAAAATAGCTTGGTACGAAAACGATGGAACAGGAAATTTTAGCCCTCAGCAAATAATTTCAACCACTGCTGATGGAGCACGGGCCGTTTATGCAGCCGATTTAGATGGTGATGGAGATATTGACGTGTTATCCGCCTCTATCAATGACGACAAATTAGCTTGGTACGAAAACGATGGTTTTGGCAATTTCGGCATACAGCAAATCATTTTTAATTCTCCTGGTTATCCCCAAGGCATTTATGCCGTCTATGCCGCCGATTTGGATAGCGACGGGGATTTGGATATAATATCCACCACTCTTTCTGATAAAAAGATAGCATGGCAGGAAAACGATGGCACAGGTAACTTTGGTCAACAGCAAATCATCTCTACCTCTGCCCATACCCCAATATCTGTTTATGCAGCCGATGTAGATGGCGATGGGGATATTGACGTTTTATCAGCTTCTATGGATGATGACAAAATAGCCTGGTATGAAAACGACAGCAATGGAAATTTTGGCGTTCAGCAATTGATTTCCGTTTCCGCTACCACTTCTCCCAGGTCAGTGCATGCCGCTGATTTGGACGGAGATGGTGATATAGACATCTTGTCGGCTTCGAGCGGTGATGACAAAATAGCATGGTACGAAAATGATGGAGCAGGCAACTTCGGTTCTCAACAAATCATCTCCACAGCTGCCGATTACGCGTATTCTGTATATGCCGCCGATTTGGACGGAGACGAGGATATGGACGTGTTGTCAGCTTCTGAAAGTGATGACAAAATAGCTTGGTATGAAAACGATGGTACAGGAAACTTTGGTATACAGCAAATCATCTCTAACATTGCCAATAATGCAAGGTTTGTTTATTCGGCCGATTTAGATAATGACGGAGATTTTGATGTGTTGTCGACTTCTGATGATAACAAAATAGCTTGGTATGAAAACGATGGTGCAGGAAACTTCGGTACACAGCAAATTATCTCACTCGCTGTCGATCTCCCCATATTCGTTTATGCCGCCGATTTGGACGGAGATGGAGATTTAGATGTGTTGTCGGCTTCTTATTGGGACAATAAAATAGCCTGGTATGAAAACGATGGAGCAAGCAACTTCGGAACACAACAAATCATTACAACTTCAGCTATTAATGCAGTTGCTGTTTATGCTGCTGATTTAGATGGCGATGGGGATGTAGATGTTTTGTCCGCTTCTTGGCAAGATGATAAAATAGCATGGTATCAAAACGATGGAGCAGGCAATTTTGGCTCACAACAAATTATCTCCCTCGCTGCCAATGGCGCAAGGTCTGTTTATGCAGCCGATCTGAACGGAGACGGCAATATGGACGTGATATCTGCCTCCACCATTGATGATAAGATAGCCTGGTATGAAAATGATGGCGCAGGCAATTTTGGCTCACAGCAAATTATTTCCCTCGCTGCCAATGGCGCATGGTCCGTTTATGCCGCCGATATGGACGATGATGGCGATATGGACGTGTTATCTGCTTCTTTTTCTGATGACAAAATAGCATGGTACGAAAACCTCCTATACTCCCCTTCAGTATCCGACCCACTCCCCCCCATAGCCGATTTCACCACCCTCCCCACACCTGATGTCTCACAACCCGATACCTTGTATATATGCCAAGGGCAAACCGTTCAGTTTTTCAACCAATCTCAAAATGTCAATGCCTTTTTGTGGGATTTTGGCAACGAAGCGACCTCTACAACTGCCAATCCCTCCTTCACTTATCCCGAACCGGGTACTTACGAGGTTACACTCACTGCTTACAGCAATTTTCCGCAACCCTTTGTATGCGAGGCTGATGCGGGGGAGTGGGTAGATATAGATCCAGATTATGGATCCAACCTTTTAAATATAGTTGACTACAATACAAATTCTGATTATACGCAGTTGGTTGTTTTCATAGATAATGATCTTTCCTACAATTCGTCTCTATATTATCCTCCTTTAAGCCAAAGCGTACAAAGTGACATGCATGATATATTTATGTGGGGGGATTATAATGGAAGATATGAATTATATGCAATTTCATATCCAAGCAACGTTTCTTTTGACATGTCTTTAATTGAGTTGCTATCTGATCCGGCTTTTTCTGTTTATGAATTATCCTTGTACTTGGGCGATTGTATTGATATAGAACAAATTTCTTTCTGTATTTTTCAAAACATGGAAACGCAAGTAGTTTATGACGAATTTTCTGAAAATTATAATATAATTTTCAGTAGTACAATTCCTTGTTTTGATTCCGCTATAATATCTGTTGAAGTATTTTCTGTGAATATGGGCATCATTGACATTCAGTTTTATGATTATTGGAGCGACGATTGTCAAATTTCAGATTCAATTAGTTTAGAAGTAGGATTTACCGGCGAAGTCTATTTAAGTATCGGAAATGGCGTGGGTGCGTGGTGTACACAAACCTTTTACCTTGAACCTCCACCACCAACCACCTCCCCCCGCCCTGCTCAAAAAGATGAGGATAATACCGCCTCTCTGATAATAGTAGTAGCACCCGGTTTTGCTCCACAAATTAACTGCGTAGCAACTGTTTGCGAAGGCACAATTGCCGATTACAGTACCGGTGCCGATTGCGAAACCTACGAGTGGGAGGTTACAGGCGGTCAGATTTTGAGCGGACAGGGAACCCCTTCCGTAACGGTAGAATGGACGAACTCGTCATTGGGCAGCATCAGTCTTAGCGCCGATTGCGGTGTAGAAACCTGCAACCAACCTACGGTAGCGGCTGTGCCAATTATAGGCAATACAGTGGTCATTCAGGGGCAAATCAATTTCTGCCTCAACGAAGTGTTGCAATACAGCGCACCTTATTTTGGCGGCACGCAGTATTTTTGGAGTATTATGCCGCCGTCAGCAGGAACCATCCTCAGCGGGCAGGGCAGCAATTTAATTACCGTGCAATGGGGCGGAGCATCCGCAACGCTCCAACTCACCTACGAAAACAATTTATTGGAATGTGGCGGAACGGCAAGTTTACCGGCGCAAATCAGAGCGGCTTATGCCATTGAACCCGTAGCGGCTGTATGTCAGGGAAATACGGTGGTTGTCAGCGCAAACTCACTGCTTCCTTTTGTGTGGTCGGTGTCGGGAGGTGTAATAGTTTCGGGACAAAACACTTCAGCAATCACCTTGCTTTGTACCGTTCCGGGCAATATAATAGTCTCGGCTGTTCCTGTTGCGCCCAATGTTTTTTGCAACCTCCATGCACAAACCAATTTCGTCGTAGTTCCCTATCCTGAAACACCTGTTTCCATCAGCGGCAACACACAAGTTTGCCCGTTGCAAACATACACTTACACGACCACCCCACCTCTACCCAATACCATGTTTGTCTGGACGGCAAACGGCGGCATTATTACCGCCGGACAAAACAGCCCTACCATACAGGTGCAATGGGACCCATCCGGCAGTTCTTATAGCCTATCGGTCGTTCGGGAAACGTTGACCTCCCCCGTTTGCACTTCGCCACCTGTTGAGTTGTCGGTTTCCTCCATGATCGATTCTCCTTTTACCATCACCGGAGCATCCGCTGCCTGCCCCAATTCGCAAAAAACCTATCAAATAACGCCTGTTTTATCCGGCGCTACTTATACATGGTCTGCCACTCCTCCCGGTGTCGCCCTGTTGGTTCAGGGTCAAAACACCGGCACCGCTACTTTTGCGTTCAGCAACACGGCATCGGATATTGTTACCCTTTCTGCCACCTATTGCAACCTCACTGTAGAGTTACCGGTTAGCATCGGTTCAAATCCCATGCCCGTTATCGCTCAAACCGATACGCTTTGTACGGGCAGTTCCGCCCAACTCGTTGTATCAGACGTGATAGGAGCCGAACCTTATACCGCATATCTCTGGCAAAACAGCGCCGGCGCAGTAGTGGGCACAAATCCCGACATTAGCATCAGCGCCGAAGACGTTTACACGGTGCAGGTAACTAACGAATCGGGTTGTACGGGCATAGCCACGCATCGGGCATATCAATACACTTCGCCCATGGCCCAGATTTCAGGAGGAACCACTTCAATTTGTATTCAGTCGCCCACCGACATCGGTATGTTAGCCATAGACGGCACGCACTACAGTTTTCAGTGGATGCTCAACAGTACCCCTGTTGCAGGTGCAAACACGCCATTCCTCACCCACATTGGGAATGATGTGGAAGGAGTTTATTCCTACAGAGCTTTAGTTACAGACACCCAAAGCACTTGTTCCAAACTATCCAACACAAAAACAATTGCCCATATTTTATGTACGGGAGGAGGAGGAGGTACGCCGGGGGATACCATACTGCCGCCCCCACCGCCGCAGTGTCCGCCCTTTGCGGGTTATTCTCTGAATTTTACTCTTACGGGTGATACCGAAAATTGCGGCACGGTCAATCTGACCCTCAATGCTTCGGGAGGTTTCATGAGTTACCTCGTTCAATGGGGAGACGGAACTCAGGAGAGCTACAGTTCCTTAACTACCGCCACGCATACCTATCCACAGGGACAACTTACACAATATACCATCGTAGTGTCCGGGTATTATATCCATCCCGTAACGGGCAACTTCTGCTCGATAATTTATGTTAAAAATCATATCCTGCCCATGGTATCCCGTTTTGACATTGAACCTGCCTGTGTGGGCGAAGCCTGGGTTTTTCAATGCAGGTCGTACTACCACCCCTCTTTCGTTGTTACCCAACGCACCTGGGATTTTGGCGATGGAACGCCACCGATGGTTGGAAACCCCACAGAGCCGCATATCTATACCGCACCCGGCACCTATACCATCTCCCTCAGCATTACCAACGGCATCTGCACCACAATAAGCAGCAAAATCCTTACCGTGCCCCCCTTGCCCAATTCCGGTTTTACCATTTCGGGAGGTGAGTGCGTGGGCAGTCCGGTTCTGTTTACGCCTACCCAAACCAATCACTCCGCCTACTATTGGCAATTTGGCAATGGCGCAACGGCAGCCCAAACCACTCCCGTCTTTACCTATACGCAGACAGGCACTTATGAGGTAAGTCTTCAGGTACTTGGCAGCAACGGCTGTGTATCAGGCATACAAACCCAATCTCTGACCATCATTGAAGCTCCCGAACAGCAGCCCGTCACCGCTACCGATACGGTTTTTTGTGCCGGAAACAGCACCCTGCTCACCGCACCTTCAGGTGGAATAAGCTATTTATGGTCGAATGGTCAAACATCGCCCGAAATAATGGTCAGCACATCGGGCAATTACAGCGTACAAGTTACCCTGCCGGACGGTTGCCTTTTCACCTCGCCGCCAGTAACGATACAAGCTATACCCAATCCTGTGGCGGATATCAGTCCCGCCTCGCCGGTGAATTATTGCGAGGGAGACAGCGTAACCCTGCAGATTCCGTTAAATGCAAACTACACCTATCAATGGTCGGAAAACGATAACGGGCAACATCTCAATACTTTTGCCGAACAAGGTACTTTTGCCGTAACCGTTACCGATAATCAAACCGGCTGCGCTGCTACCGGAACGGCAACTTTGGTCGAGCAAGCGTTTCCTACGACACCTCAAATTGCCGCCTCTGAATTAGATATATGCGAAGGAACAGTGGTCAATATAAACATCACCTCGTCCACCAATGCACTAAACACTTACCACTGGACAAACGGCGTTACCGAAACGGACATATCTGTTGCCACATCGGGACAATACGGAGTGTGGGCACAAAACCAGTATGGTTGTCAGTCGGCTACATCGGCATTGCTCAATGTCGTGGTCAATCCGCTACCCGATGCAGGTGTTTTCCCGGCAGGTTGCTATTCGATATGTCAGGGAGAAGCTATCTTCCTGCCACCCAATACCGCACAAAACTACCAATGGTACTTCAACGGCAATCCAATTCCGGGCGTTTCCGGCAGCAGTTGGATACCCCAGGCAGAAGGAGCCTATTGGGTAGTGTTGAGCAATGGCAACTGCATCATTACTTCTGATGTGTTGCAATTAGAATTTAGTACCAATTGCCCGGTACCCCTGCCCGTTTCCCTCATCACCTTTACCGGCACCGTACAACCCCACGACAACTTGCTGCAATGGACAACATCAGCAGAGGTCAACAACGCCTATTTTACCCTCCAATACTCTCACGACGGCAACGAGTTTATCCCCCTCGCCCAAGTAATCGGTGCAGGCACCACCTCCACCGCAAAGAGCTACCAACATACCCACAACAACCCATTTCCAATCACTTACTACCGCCTCCTGCAAACCGATTACGACGGAACCACCCGACAAACAGGCGAAGTCATTACCCTTATCCGCAATCAACCCACCGCAGGTTTTACCCTCACCCATATCCTACCCAACCCCACCCGAAACTCAGCTACCATAACCTACACCACCCCACAATCCCAACCCGTTACCTTATACCTCTACGACCTCACAGGAAGGCTGCTTTATAAAGAAACTCTAAAGGCAACCATTGGAACAAATAACTACGTCTTAGATATGTTGCCCTATCCGCAGGGTTTGTATGTGGTAACACTCAACAATGGGGTTGAGTTGGTTTCTGGGAAGGTGGTGAAGGAGTAGCTATTCAAATTGAACAATTATTCAACCTAAAATTCAACAATGATGAAAAGATTATACGTTTATATGCTTATCGTACTTGGGATCTTAACTGCCGGCAATGTTTATTCACAAACTACGTTTGGCCCGCAGCAGGTGATTATACAAAGTGAAACCAACGGGGCAAGTTCTGTATATGCCGCTGATTTAGATGGAGATGGTGATACAGATGTTTTGTCAACTTCTGTGTCTAACGATAGAATAGCTTGGTATGAAAACGATGGCGCAGGTAACATTGGCGCACAACAAGTTATCTCCACATCTGTTAATGGCGCAAATTCTGTATGTGCTGCTGATTTGGATGGCGACGGCGATGCAGACGTGTTGTCGGCTTCTTTATATGACGATAAAATAGCCTGGTATGAGAATGACGGCGCAGGTAATTTTGGCGCAAAGCAAATCATCACCACTGCTGCAGATGGTGCAACGTCTGTTTATGCGGCAGATTTAGATGGCGATGGAGATATAGACGTGTTGTCTGCTTCTTCCAATGATGATAAAATAGCATGGTATGAAAACAATGGTGTAGGCAACTTCGGCGCACAGCAAATCATCTCTACCTCTACAGATTATGCAACCTCTGTTTATGCTGCCGATTTGGATGGCGATGGGGATATAGATGTGTTGTCAGCTTCAAGGAATGACGATAAAATAGCATGGTATGAAAACGATGGAACAGGCAACTTTGGTGCACAGCAAATCATCACTATTTCAACTGATTCAGCAGCCTCTGTTTATGCCGCCGATTTGGATGGCGATGGGGATTTAGATGTTTTGTCAGCTTCATCTGATGACGATAAAATTGCATGGTATGAAAACAATGGTGTAGGCAACTTCAGCCTACAGCAAATTGTCTCAACTGCTACTTATAATGCAACCTCTGTTTATGCTGCCGATTTGGATGGCGATGGAGATACAGATGTATTGTCGGCAAGTAGTATGAGTAAAATAGCCTGGTATGAAAACGATGGTACAGGCAACTTCAGTGTACAGCAAGTTATCTCCATCTTTACCGCAGGTGCAAGGTATGTTTATGCCGCCGATTTGGACGGCGATGGCGATATAGATGTTTTGTCAGCTTCGATCAGTGATGATAAAATAGCATGGTATGGAAATGATGGTATGGGCAATTTCGGCGAACAACAAATCATCACTTCTGCTGCCAGTAATGCTTGGTCTGTATATGCCGCCGATTTAGATAGTGATGGGGATGCAGACGTGTTGTCAGCTTCTTGGTTTGATGATAAAATAGCCTGGTATGAAAACGATGGCATAGGCAATTTTGGTGTGCAACAAATCATCTCTACCGCTGCCGATGGCGCAAGGTATGTTTATGCCGCCGATTTGGATGGCGATGGGGATATGGACGTGTTGTCGGCATCTGAGCATGATGATAAAATATCCTTGTATGCGAACGACGGCGCGGGAAATTTTGGCGAACAGCAAATCATCAGCACGGATGTCAATGGACCAGAATCTGTTTATGCCGCTGATATAGATGGAGACGGTGATGTGGACGTTTTATCGGCTTCTGCTTTGGACGACAAAATAGCATGGTATGAAAATAATGGACTAGGCAACTTCGGCGAGCAGCAAATCATCACCACCTCTGCCGACAAACCAAGGTCTGTTTATGCCACCGATTTGGATGGCGATGGGGATATAGATGTGTTGTCAGCTTCTGAGATTGATGATAAAATAGCATGGTATGAAAACGATGGTATAGGCAATTTCGGTGAGCAACAAATCATCTCTACTGCTGCTGATGGCGCAAGGTCTGTTTATGCTGCTGATTTGAACGGTGATGGCGATGTTGATGTGTTGTCGGCTTCTAAATTTGACAATAAAATCGCTTGGCATGAAAACAACGGCACTGGCAATTTCGACATACAACAAATCATCTCAACTACTGCTATTAGCACAAATTCTGTATATGCTGCCGATTTGGACCGCGATGGCGATGTTGATGTGTTGTCGACTTTGGCAAGTGGCAACAAAATAGCATGGTATGAAAACGACGGTGCAGGGAATTTCGGTGTACAGCAAATCATCACCACCGCTGTCAATGCCCCAACCTCTGTTTATGCCGCCGATATTGATGGCGATGGGGATATGGATATTTTATCGGCTTCTGAATCGGATGATAAAATAGCTTGGTACGAGAACCTATTGGCTTTTTCCATTCAGGCTACTGTTAACAACCTGCCTTGTTTAGAGGCAGAAAACGGGTCGGTATTGCTACAGGCTTCGGGTGGGGTAGTTTTCCTCTTGCCCCCCTATACTTATACGTGGGTATCTTATACAGGAACTTCGGGTAGTGGAACGGCTACGGAAGAAGTGTTCACCATTTCAGGGTTATCAGCCGGCACTTACAACATCACTTTAGCCAATGCCGCAGGCGATTCGGCAGAGGCAGTTGTTACTCTCTCCACCTTGGAGGGCAGTGTATTTGAAATAACAGACATTACCACCGTCAACAGCAGTAACAATTCTCCCAACGGAATCATACAAATCACCGTTGATGCCGGTACGCCGCCATTTACCGTTTCATGGACCGGCGAGGATAGCGGATCTTACAACAGTAACAACAGCACTTTTATCATCTACAATTTGTTTGCGGGCGAATACAACCTATTTATTACTGATGCCGAAGGACTAACGTTAGGGCATACAGTAACGCTGTTAGACGAAACCACACCGCAATATACTTGCAAAACCCCAATGGATATTGTTATCCTAAACGACAGTTCGGGGTCGGTAGATGCCGAGGAGTACAGTGAGTCGAAACAGTTTTTTGTGGATTTTATCAATGCCCTGAATATCGGAACTTTGGATACTCAAAGCAGGGCTGCCATTGTAGAATGGTCGAGCAGTACAGAGCAGCAAATTCGTATTCCTATGACCGGCAATTTGGCTGACCTGCAAAATTATACAGTGCAAAGCCGCGCATTCAGTGGCGGCACCAACCCCAATGAAGCGCTCACATTTGGGCATAATTATTTAGATAGCCTTGCCCGCCCACAAGCCGTTAAAGTTTTGATATTAAGCACCGATGGAACTTATGGACAGGTAAGCGGTTCGTTGGTTGCCCTTGCCGAAACCTACAAGGCACAGGGCTATATTGTTGTTACCGTTGCTTTTGATGACGCTTACAGCAACCCCGATACCAGAAACTTGCTTACCCAAACCGCCTCCTTGCCAATGTTAGCGCCCGGTGCACCGGCATACTCCATGCTTACCCCCATCTTGGCTTACAATATTGTCAATTTGTATGTTTGTCCTTCCAATCCGGGCAGCAGCAATACGTATTATTTTTACCGAGATGGCGCAATGGATATAACCGGTTATACTGCAAATGGTTCTTGCCCAAATCCCAGTGGCATTACCGTTCAATACACTATAACTGCCCAACAACAGCTGTCGCTGCCTGCCGGCACACCCATTACGTTTTACTACAACAACCCCGCTTTGTTTAGCAGTACGCCTATATTAACCACCTATATTCCCTGCGCTATTCCTGCAGGCAGTTCGGAAGTGATGAGCACCTATTTACCCGTTACCGATGCAGCCAATATTTGGGCAGTGTTAAACGACAATGGCATACAGCCGCCACCCATAGTCCTGCCCGTTACCGAAATTGCCGAGCATGTGTATGTAAACAATATAGACAATATTGCCGTTTGTGCCGAACCGCTGCCTACGCTGTCGGCATTGCAATACACCACCACTCCCCAGCCTGTTTGCGGCAATACGGTTATTTATACCGTTGATGTGTGCAATATAAGCGACTTCAATGCTACCGGGGTGGTCATTACCCATCAACCACCCGACAACTTTGAGTTGTTGGGGCAAAATGTCAACTACAACAATTGCTCCTCAAGCAGTACATCGGGGGTTGGTTATGATATTCCTGCCGGCTGCTGCGTATCGGTTACTTATGAATACGATGCCACCAACGCCGTCAATGGCTTCTACAATAATACCGATGTAGCATTATCGGGCATAGACGGGCAAATTTACCTTTCCTTCAACGGCGCAGTGTCTTCTGCCGAAGACGTAACCATTGACGGCACGGTGAACTGCCCTTCGGATATTGTGCTATTTGAAAAAAATGTAAACCTGACAGAAGTTTGCGAAGAGAGTTTTGTTACCTACACCTTTACCATAGATAACCAAACCGGCGCAACCCTGCACAACCTTAGCTTTACCGATGTTTTGCCCGATGGCGTAATTTGGGCAGCCGAGCCTTATATGGTAAGCGGATTAAGCATAGGTCAAACCGGTATTACAGGATTGACCTATGCAGCGTTTACCATTGCCGAAATACCCCCGTTCAGCGCAGGTACATTTGCCTTAGATGCGTACATAGAAAACTGGCAAAGCTCCGGCATCCTGAACAACACGGCAATGCTGGGTAATTTACCCGCCTTTGTAAACGGAAGCGGCGTTCAGCTTACCGCCACTACTCCAACCGTTACGGTAAATACCCTGCCCCAAATTGCCGTTTATCCCGAATTATACATTTTGGAAGGACAAACAGCAGTGCTGAACGCTGCCACCCCGCCCGATGCCTTAATTACCTGGACAACAGACGGAGACGGAACTATATTACAGCCCAATCAACCACTAACGATCTATTACCCCGGCCCGAATGATATGGAGTTGGGGCAGGTTAATTTTACCGTATCCGCACAATCAGCCTTTGAAAATTGCGGACAAAGCGCTGCTACACTATTGCTGCATATTATCAGCTTTTCCGAACCCCTGCCTGTTTCCCTCACCACCTTTACCGGCACCGTACAACCCCACGACAATCTCCTGCAATGGACAACGGCAGCAGAGGTCAATAACGCCTATTTTACCCTCCAATTCTCCCCCGACGGCAACGAGTTTATCCCCCTCGCCCAAATAACCGGAGCAGGCACCACCTCCACCACAAAGAGTTACCACCACACACACGAAAATCCTTTCCCGCTAACCTACTACCGCCTCCTGCAAACCGACTACAACGGCACCACAAGGCAGGCAGGAGAGGTCATTACCCTGAGCCGCAATCAAACCACTGTTGGTTTTACCCTAACCCACATCCTACCCAACCCTACCCGAAACACAGCCACCCTAACCTACACTTCCACCCAAACCCAGCTCATAACTCTATACTTCTACGACCTAACCGGCAGGCTGCTTTATAAAGAAGACCTGCATCCAACCATTGGAACAAATAACTACGTCTTAGATATGTTGCACTATCCGCAGGGTTTGTATGTGGTTACGCTCAACAATGGGTTTGAGGTGGTTTCTGGGAAGGTGGTGAAGGAGTAGGGGAAATTTACGATTTTGGATAGACGATTTACGATTGGCAAATTGCAAATTATTATATCTTATGTCTTTCGTCTTATGTCTAATATCTTCCGTCTTCTTTCCCATAAAATTTTTAAACATGAAAAGGATATACAGTTACTTTGTCGTTGTACTTGGTATTTTTATTGCTGGCAATGGTTATTCGCAAACTACTTTTGGACCACAGCAGGTGATTATACAAGGCGAAACCGATGGCGCACAGTCTGTGTATGCCGCCGATTTAGACGGCGATGGCGATTTGGACATGTTGTCGGCTTCTTACATGGACAACAAAATAGCCTGGTACGAAAACGATGGAACAGGCAACTTTGGCGCACAACAAATCATATCCATAAATGCCAATGGTGTTAGGTCTGTTTATGCCGCCGATTTAGATAGCGACGGGGATATTGATGTTTTGTCGGCTTCTTTGTTTGACGACAAAATAGCCTGGTACGAAAACGACGGCACAGGCAATTTTGGTGCGCAGCTAATCATTTCCACAACAGCCAATGGTGCATACTGTGTTCATGTCGCCGATTTAGACGGCGATGGTGATTTGGACGTGTTGTCAGCTTCTGTATTGGACGACAAAATAGCCTGGTACGAAAACGACGGCACAGGCAACTTTGGTGTGCAGCTAATCATATCCACTGATGCCGATTATGCACAGTCAGTATATGCTGCCGATTTGGACGGCGATGGTGATTTGGATGTTTTGTCTGCTTCTTCTTATGAAGACAAAATAGCCTGGTATGAAAACGATGGCACCGGCAACTTTGGCGCGCAGCTAATCATTTCCACTGCTGCAGATTACGCAAATTCTGTTTATGCTGCCGATTTGGACGGCGATGGTGATATTGACGTGTTATCAGCATCTAATGATGACGACAAAATAGCATGGTACGAAAACGACGGCGCAGGTAACTTTGGTGCGCAATTAATCATTTCCACAACTGCCACTGGCGCAAAGTCTGTTTATGCCAGCGATTTAGACGGCGATGGTGATTTGGATGTGTTGTCGGCTTCTTACTTGGATGCCAAAATAGCATGGTACGAAAATGATGGTACAGGCAACTTTGGTGCGCAACAAATCATCTCCACTGCTGTCATTGACCCAAGGTCTGTGTATGCCGCTGATTTAGATGGTGATGGCGACTTGGATGTGTTGTCGGCTTCTTATTGGGATGACAAAATAGCCTGGTACGAAAACGACGGCACAGGTAACTATGGCGCGCAGCAGATCATCTCCAATACGGGTGCCTATAGCGCACAGTCTGTTTATGCCGCCGACTTAGACAGTGATGGCGATATGGACGTGTTGTCGGCTTCTGAATGGGACGACAAAATAGCATGGTACGAAAACGACGGCACAGGCAACTTTGGTGTGCAACTAATCATATCCACTGTTGCCGATTATGCACAGGCAGTATATGCCGCCGATTTAGACGGCGACGGTGATTTGGATGTTTTGTCGGCTTCTGTTTATGAAGATAAAATAGCTTGGTACGAAAACGATGGAACAGGCAACTTTGGCGCGCAGCTAATCATTTCCACTGCTGCAGATTACGCAAATTCTGTGTATGCCGCCGATTTGGACGGCGATGGTGATATTGACGTTTTGTCGGCTTCGGGTGGAGATGACAAAATAGCATGGTATGAAAACGATGGCGCAGGAAACTTCGGTGTACAACAAATTATCTCAACCGCTGCTGATGGCGCACATTCTGTTTATGCCGCCGATTTAGATGGCGACGGAGATATTGATGTTTTGTCGGCTTCTTTGCATGACGATAAAATAGCCTGGTACGAAAACGATGGAACAGGCAACTTTGGCGTACAGCAAATTATCACTACAGTAGCAAATGGCGCATGGTCTGTATATGCCGCTGATTTAGACAACGATGGCGATTTTGACGTTTTGTCGGCTTCTTACTTGGACGACAAAATAGCATGGTATGAAAACGACAGTGCAGGCAACTTAGGTACTGAGCAAATCATCTCAACCGCTGCCGATAACGCACGTTCCGTTTATACTGCCGATTTGGACGGTGATGGCGATTTGGACGTTTTATCGGCTTCTGCTGCTGATGATAAAATAGCCTGGTACAAAAACGATGGCATAGGCAACTTTGGCGTGCAGCTATTAATCTCAATGGCTGCCGATTATGCACAGTCAGTATATGCCGCCGATTTAGACGGTGATGGCGATTTGGACGTTTTGTCGGCTTCTATGTATGACAACAAAATAGCTTGGTACAAAAACCTGATGTCTTTTTCTATTCAGACTACTGTTAATAGCCTGCCATGTATAGAGGCAGCAAACGGGTCGGTATTGCTACAGGCTTCGGGTGGGGTATTTTTCCTCTTGCCGCCCTATACCTATACTTGGGTGTCTGATACTGGAACTTCGGGTAGTGGAACGGCTACGGAAGAAGTGTTCACCATTTCCGATTTACCTGCCGGTACTTACAACATCACTGTTACCAATGCCGCAGGCGATACGGCAGAGGCAGTTGTCATCCTTTCCAATTTGGATGGTAGTGTATTTGAAATAACAGACATTACCACCACCAACAGCAGCAACAATTCTTCCAACGGCATCATACAAATCACCGTTGATGCCGGTACGCCCCCGTTTACCGTTTCATGGAGCGGCGAGGATAGCGGTTCTTACAGTAGCGATAGCAGCGCTTTTACTATCGACTATTTGTTTGCGGGCGAATACAACCTATTCATTACCGATGCCGAAGGACTCACAGTAGGGCATACGGTAACGTTGTTAGACGAAACCACACCGCAATATACCTGCAAAACTCCAATGGATATTGTAATCCTAAACGACAGTTCGGGGTCGGTAGATGCGGTAGAGTACGGCGAGTCCAAACAGTTTTTTGTGGACTTTATCAATGCCTTGAATATCGGAGTTTTGGATACTCAAAGCAGAGCTGCGATGATAGAATGGTCAGGTACTACAGAGCAGCAAATTCGTATTCCTATGACCGGCAATCAGACAGACCTGCAAAACTATGTATCATACAGCCGCGCTTTTGACGGCGGTACCAACCCCAACGATGCACTCACCTTTGGGCATAATTATTTGGATAGCATTGCCCGACCCCAAGCCGTTAAAGTATTGATATTAAGCACCGATGGAAGTTATGGACAGGTTAGCGGTTCATTGGTTGCCCTTGCCGAAACCTACAAGGCTCAGGGCTATATTATTGTAACTGTTGCCTTTGACGACGCTTACAGCAACCCCGCTACCAGAAACCTTCTTACCCAAACCGCTTCCTTACCCTTGTTAGCTCCCGGCGCGCAGGCGTACTCCATGCTTACCCCTATACTGGCTTACAATATTGTCAATTTGTATGTTTGCCCCTCCAACCCGGGCAGCAGCAATACCTATTATTTTTACCGCGATGGCGCAATAGAAATAACCGGTTATACTGCTAACGGTTCTTGCCCCAACCCCGACGGTATTACCGTTTACTACACCGTAACCGCACAGCAACAACTGTCGCTGCCTGCCGGCACGCCCATTACGTTTTACTACAACAACCCCGCTTTGTTTAGCAGTACGCCCATATTAACCACCTATATTCCCTGCGCTATTCCGGCAGGCAGTTCGGAAGTGATGAGCACCTATTTACCCGTTACCGGTGCTGCCAATATCTGGGCAGTGTTAAACGACAATGGCACACAGCCGCCACCCATAGTCCTGCCCGTTACCGAAATTGCCGAGCATGTGTATGTAAACAATATAGACAATATTGCCGTTTGTGCCGAACCGCTGCCCACGCTGTCGGCATTGCAATATACCACCACACCCCAGCCTGTTTGCGGCAATACGGTTATTTACACCGTTGATGTGTGCAATATAAGCGACCTAAATGCTACTGCGGTGGTCATTACCCATCAACCACCCGACAGTTTTGTGTTATTGGGGCAAAATATCAACTACAACAATTGCTCCGCAAGCAGTACATCAGTAGGTGGTTATGATATTCCTGCCGGCTGCTGCATATCAATAACTTATGAATACGATGCCACCAACGCCGTCAATGGCTTCTACAATAATACGGATGTCGCATTATCGGGTATTGACGGGCAAATTTACCTTTCCTACAACGGCGCAGTGTCTTCTGCCGAAGACGTAACCATAGATGGCACGGTGAACTGCCCTTCGGATATTGTGCTATTTGAAAAAAATGTGAACCTGACAGAAATCTGCGAAGAAAGTTTTGTTACCTACACCTTTACCATAGATAACCAATCAGGCACTACCCTTCACAACCTTAGCTTTACCGATGTTTTGCCCGAAGGTGCAATTTGGGCAGCCGAGCCATATATGGTAGGTGGGTTAAGCATAGGTCAAACCGGTATTACGGGTTCAACCGAGGCAGCGTTTACCATTGCCGAAATACCCCCGTTCAGCGCAGGTACATTTGCCTTAGATGCGTACATAGAAAACTGGCAATACTCCGGCACACTGAACAACACGGCAATGCTGGGTAATTTACCCGTCTTTGTAAACGGAAGCGGCATTCAACTAACTGCCACCGCCCCTACCGTTACGGTGAATACCCTGCCCCAAATTGCCGCTTATCCCGAATTATACATTTTGGAAGGACAAACCGCAGTGCTGAACGCTGCCGCCCCGCCCGATGCCTTAATTACCTGGACAACAGACGGAGACGGAATTATATCGCAGCCCAATCAGCTACTAACGGTCTATTACCCCGGCCCGAACGATATTGCGTTGGGGCAGGTTAATTTTACCGTATCGGCACAATCTGCCTTTGAAAATTGCGGGCAAAGCGCTGCTACACTATTGCTGCATATTATAACCTTTTCCGAACCACTGCTCGTTTCCCTCACCACCTTCACCGGCACCGTACAACCCCACGCCAACCTCCTTCAATGGACAACATCAGCAGAGGTCAATAACGCCTACTTCACCCTGCAATACTCACCCGACGGCAACGAATTTGCCACTCTCGCCCAAATAACCGGAGCAGGCACCACCTCCACCACAAAGAGTTACCAATATACCCACGACAATCCCTTCCCACTAACCTACTACCGCCTCCTGCAAACCGATTACGACGGCACAACCCGTCAAGTAGGTGAGGTCATCACCCTAAGCCGCACTCAACCTGCCGCAGGTTTTACCCTCACCCACATCCTACCCAACCCCACCCGAAACACCGCCATCTTAACCTACACCTCTCCTCAATCCCAACCCACCACCCTCCACCTCTACGACCTTACCGGCAGGTTGCTTTTTAAAGAAACCCTACATCCAACCATTGGAACAAATAACTACGTCTTAGATATGTTGCCCTATCCGCAGGGTTTGTATATGGTTACGCTGAACAATGGGGTTGAGGTGGTTTCGGGGAAGGTGGTGAAGGAGTAAATAGGCAAATTAAACAATTATAAAACCTGAAATTCAACAACGATGAAAATATTATACATTTATGTGCTTTTTGTACTTGGCATTTTGGCTGTCGGTAATGGTTATGCACAAACCACATTTGGATATCATCAGGTAATTACGAGAAACATAACCACATCAACTATTAATATTGCCGATTTGGACGGTGACGGTGATACAGACGTTATATCGGCTTCTTACTATGATGATGAAATTGCTTGGTATGCAAATGATGGGGCTGGTAATTTTGGAGTAAAACACACAATTACCACAGATGTAGATGGCGTAGTGTCTGTATATGTTGTCGATTTGGACGGTGACGGGGATACAGATATATTATCTGCTTCTAACTTGGATGACAAAATAGCTTGGTATGAAAATGACAGCGCAGGAAACTTTGGTGTGCAACAGATAATCACTACTACTGCCGATGGAGCAAGGTCTGTTTATGCTGGCGATTTGGATGGGGACGGGGATATAGATGTGTTGTCTGCTTCTTTTAATGACAACAAAATAGCCCGGTACGAAAACGACGGTGCAGGAAACTTTGGTGTGCAACAGATTATCTCCACAGCTGTTGATGGTGCTAGTTTTGTTTATGCCGCCGATTTAGACGGTGATGGCGATTTAGATGTTCTGTCATTTTCTTATAATGATTATAAAATAGCCTGGTACGAAAACGACGGCACCGGCATCTTTGGCGTGCAGCAAATCATCACAAACGTTGCTTATGACACATGGACTATAATTACCGCCGATTTGGATGCAGACGGAGATTTAGATATTTTGCCTAATTTGATAAATAATGTCTGGTTTGTAAACGATGGGTTGGGAAACTTTACCATTCAGGAATTCTCTACAATCATCCCCGAATATTCAAATGCAGTTTGTGTTGTTGATTTGGATGGAGATGGTGATTTAGATGTTTTATCTTCCAATGGGCACATAGATTTAATTAATGATGTAGGAATATTAGAGTTAAATTCCGTTGTTTGGTATGAAAATGACGGATTGGGTAATTTTTTCACAAGGTACGATATAACCCATTATGCCAATGGTGTTCATTCTATTTATGCCGATGATTTGGATGATGATGGGGATCAGGACGTGATATCAGGTTCTTATAATAATAGTATTTATTCGGCAACGTATCGAGATGCCAAAATAGCTTGGTATGAGAACAATGGAATAGGTATTTTCATTGATGATAAAATCGTTGCTCCTTCTGCGTATAAACCATATTTTGTTTATGCAGTTGATTTAGATGGCGACGGGGATAAAGATGTGTTGTCTGGTTCTTATAAACGAATAGCTTGGTACGAAAATGATGGGGCAGGTAATTTTGGACCACCGCAAACCATCAATACATCTATCAACAAATCTGGGTATGTTTATATTGTTGATTTGGATAGTGATGGCGATTTTGATGTGTTATCGGCTTTTCAGAATACAATAGTATGGTACGAAAACAATGGTGAAGGTAATTTTGAACCATATCAAACCATCACAACATCTATTGATATCACAACGCCTTTAAAGCGTGTTTATGCCCATGACATAGATGAAGATGGGGATATAGATGTGTTATCGGCTTATGGGAATAATAGACTTCTTGCGAAAATAATTTTAGGCTGCATTAGCATTGATGAGAGTG
>CALCIK010000037.1 GCA_937907475.1 uncultured Bacteroidota bacterium
ATACATGTTTTAGAGTTTTACATACATGTTTTAGAGTTTTACATACATGTTTTAGGATTTTACATACATGTTTTAGGGTTTTACATACATGTTTTAGGGGAGGCAGATTGAATAATTAAAGTATCAAAAGAACAATACTTAAAGCGGTTTGTCGCAGTATCATCCATCTTTAAAATATAGCCGATAACAATGAATTTAGTGTATTTCACCTGAAAATAAAGGTGTTAAAAATGAAAGCATTTTCAAACATATACACTAAGCCTTTGCCATAAACAAGTTCATAAACCAACTTGAAAAACAATTTTACATCACTTTTTAAATTTTCTGCACCATGAACTATATCTATAGGATATTATTAGATTTTAGGTTATACACTGATGCGGCGTTGGTTGTATTTGCCAATACTGTTCTGGTCTATATGGCAGCAGCTATTCTTCATTATCCAACCCCAAGTCCGACACTTGCTGCAATACAATTGCTGTACAACAATTTTCTCGCAGCCCTTTCAGCCGCCTCAAACGGAGGAAAATTACTTACTCTTGCAAAAAATCAGGCACGAGCCGAATTAGTGATTGGATTGCGATTATTAGTCCTTTATGTCGAAGCAAATGGAAATAACGACCCTAAAAAGTTGTTGTCTTCCGGTTTTCTAATTCATGGAGGAGCTAATTCATCCTGGCCATTACCGGCTTTTCCGATGATTATGAGCATTTTCGATGGTCCGTATCACGGCAGTTTTTATGTCAAAATCAGCAAAGTTGATTTCACCTTGATGTACAAACTTAGATATACGACCGATACCTTTGGCCCCGATGCCCGTTGGATTGCAGTTCCGCCAATTACCTCCACCACTTTTTTAGTAGAAGGTCTTGAACCCGGTACTAAAATTTGGATACAGGTGTGCAGCTTAAACTCCAAAGGACAAAGCGAATGGAGTGATCCTGCTTACTTTATGATTCGCTAATCCTCCGGTTTTTTTTGTAGGTTTGTAAAAAAGAAAGCCCTTGCCGGAAATGGTGAGGGCTTTTTAGTGTTTGGTGGATTGGCTGGGGGATATGTTTTTTGTTTGGGGAGGGTAAATATTTCAAGTGGGTTGTTTAATTGGTTTATTTTGTTTTATATTTGCGGGTGAGGGGTTGCGTATATATAGCCTTAATGAGAGGGTATGCTTAGTGAAGTTGCATATATATTCTAGTTAGCGGTCTTTCTAAAGGACGACAGCGCAACAATAAAATGAAAGAACAAATGGACAAACAAGCCAATGCTTCAGCAGAATCAAAAAAACTACAAGCCTACCCACAAACCACCACAGTTGTAGCACATTTGCTTTTGCCCAACCGCGCAATAAATTTGAATCAATTATGAAGCTTGTAACAAGACTTGATATAGAAAGATGGGCTGAGACATTTGTTTCTAAGGGTGATTTACCGTATCTCATATCGAGATTAGTAAGAGCAACAACTCCTGCAAGCACACAAGCAGACTTTCCATCTGGTAGTGCGGCTTATATTGGTGGTTGGGATGGAGAAGTAATTTGTCAAGAAAGTACGTCTTATGTCCCCAAAGGAATTTCTTTATATGAATTCGGAACTGAGGCAGACTGCAAAGGAAAGGCAGATGATGATTACGATAAGAGAACAGCAGACCCTTTAGGTTACACGCAAAAAGATTGTGTGTTCATTTTTATCACTCCGCGATTTTGGAAATTGAAAAACAAATGGGTTAAAGCAAGAAAAGCAGAAGGTATTTGGAAAGATGTAAAAGTTTATGATTCTTCAATTTTGGAACAGTGGCTTGCCATAGCTTTAGCTACTTCAAGATGGTTTTCAGGACACGTAGGAAGTTATCCTTTTGATGGTATAATGACTGCTGACGAATTTTGGGAAGAGTGGTCAACCGGACCAAATGGTTTAATTCTTCAACCCGAGGTAGTAACATCAGGCAGAGAGTTTGAGCAAAAACAATTACTTACTACTTTGCAGGGGCAGGCAAGTATTAAAGGCATAAAGGCATCAACAAAAAATGAAGCAATTGCTTTTATAATTGCTTGTGCTAAACAATTTCCAATGAACGAAAACGAGAGGTTTTATTCAAAGTCATTGATAATTGATACAGAAGGAAATTTTCGTGGCATCAGAATAAATACCATAACACCCTTAAATCTAATTCCGAGATTTGAAGAAATGCAACCACTCTACTTAGCAGTTGCACAAGGACATCATGTTTTAGTTCCTTTAGGAGCAGACGATAGTTTTAACCAAGAGACGATAACACTTCCAACAATTGACCGAGATGGACAAGTTAATTCACTATTCAAAAGTGGAATATCAAAAGAAGATGCTGAGAAATTTTCAAGAGAGGCTGGAAGAAATATTACTATAGTAAAAAAACTCATTGGATTTCCGCACACTAAATCAAAATGGCTTGACATTGAAAATATCCGTGAAATTATTCCAGCACTTTTAATAGGCAGGTGGGATGAAAGTTTTATTGGAGATGTAGAACTAATTGAGAAATTATCTGGTCTAAAGTATTCGGACTATTTGGTAACACTCACAAAATGGAGAAACCTTGAAGAATCACCGTTGATTCAAATTGGCGAGACATGGCGGCTAACTTCCCCTTTAGATATATGGACAAATCTTTCACGACAACTTACTAAAAAAGATTTTCAAAGTATTCAAGAATGTTTCTCATTAGCTTTTAAGAGTGGAAACCCAATCATTGAATCCGAAGATAAAAATGACTTTGCTGCTTTCTACAACAAGGAACGGAAATTTTCTACATGGTCTAGAGAAGGTTTAACTCAATCACTTATTTTGGTTGGACGATTTGGTGAAGGACTAAACATACCTAATCTTCCGAACCCACAACTTTGGGTTGATAGTATAATTCTTGATTTACTAAACAATGCAAGCGGTGAGTTATGGATTTCAGTTGACAATGAATTACCTCTTATTTCGGAAGCTTCTCCAATAAGTTTTCTAAAAGCAGCCACCAATTCACTTTCTAAAGAACAGCCTGAAATTATGGATATGTTCAAAGAGGTTGACGGCTATTTGCATTCCACAAGTAATCACACTGGACTGTTGTGGGCACTGGAAGGATTAGCATGGTTGCCTGATTATTTAAGAGAAGTCGGTTTGATTTTACTTAAATTATCACGACTTGACCCAGGTGGTAATTTATCAAACAGACCTATCAATAGTTTAACAGAGATTTTTAAGCCGTGGCACTATCAAACACTCACACCGTTTGATGAGAGAATGGAAATATTAAAATACATTACGGGAAAAGAACAACAGGCAGCATGGACTTTATTAATTAGAATGCTTCCTGACCATCACGGAATTGCTCATCCAACACACAAAATGCGTTGGAGAGTTTTTGACAAGAACACTAATCTGAGATATACCGATCAAGAAATTTGGAACACTCATACTTATGTGATTCAATTACTGCTTGACTTATTTGATGCTGATGAAAAAAAGTTTGCTCAACTCATTGAAGAGACTGCTAATGTAAAACTCTCACCGCTGAACAGAAACAAGATCTTAGATTGGGCTGAAATCAATTACTCAAATGTAAATCAGATAAAATACACAACAGGGGAAACAATTAGAAAAATTTTGAATCATCACAGGTCTCATCCTAACACTTATTGGGCATTATCTGAAGCTGAATTGAAAAGATTGGAAAACCTTTATGAGAAACTAAAGCCTCTTGATGTTCTCAACCAATACATTTGGCTTTTTAATGACCATTGGCCGGTTTTCCCCGATGGAGCTAAGTATGTAGAAAATGAATTTGAAAAAAGGCATGAGCAGCAACAAAAAAAAATTGATGAGGCGAGAAGCGAAGCAGTTAAACTATTTCTTAAAGAATTAGGACTAGAAAAAACATTAGAACTCAGGAAATCGGTTAAAGAATCTTGGACTTTAGGTGATGCTTTGGCAAAAGTAATTACAAACGAAGATGAAATCTTTTCAGTTTGCGAATGCCTCAATGAGGATAAAGAAAATCTAATATTCATTCGCAGCTTCATTTTTCGTAAGTCAATGATTGAAGGATTTGAGTGGATAATTATTCTGTTTAAAAAATTGCAGCAAAAAGGATTTAGTAAAGATGCACTTGCAAACATACTAATTCCAGTTAATCAATCAAAACAACTTTGGGATTTTGTCTCAACTTTAGGGAAAGAGATTGAAGCCAAATATTGGCAGAGCATTTATCCATCATTCTTTTACATTCCTGATGAAGATAAAATTCTTGGTGTTCAAATGCTAATGAAGCACAGGCGATTTTTTTCGGCTATTGACATTTGTTCTCATTTTCTAGAGAAAATGCCAACCGAATTGCTTGCTGAACTTCTTAAGAAATCAGCAACAGAAGAATCTAGCGAACCAGTGAATCTAAAAGGATATGAAATAGACAGAATTTTTGATACACTTGATAAACGAACAGACTTAGAACATCAAACAATAATCAATTTAGAATGGCTTTACATTTCGGTTTTAGCTTCTAATAGTACAAGAAGCAAGCCTATAATGTTGCAAGAAGAATTATCAAAAGATCCCGAATTTTTTATTGAAGTTCTCAAATGGGTTTATAAACCAAAAGACGAAACAAAAATTGAAGAAAAAAGGAAAGGCATTTCCGATAAAGAAATTCAAAACAGGTCTAAGCAAGCATATAATTTACTTCTATCTTGGAAAAAAATACCTGGAATGAAATCTGATAATTCAATTGATGAAACAGAATTAAAGCAATGGGTAAGTAAAGTAAGAATGCTTGCAGAAGAGGCGGGTAGATTGGAAGTTGCTGATATGCAAATAGGACAAGTGTTAGCCGAATATCCTGAAAATATTCCTGAGTGGCCACAAGAAAAAATTTTTGAATTAATGGAGGAATTAAATTCTGACAGATTGTTTAGAAATTACGCATCAGCTATGTTTAATAAAAGAGGTTTTTCATTAAGAGGACCATTTGATGGTGGAAACATTGAGAGAGGACATGCTAAATACTTTGAAGAACTTTCAGAAAAATTTAGGAACAAGTATCCAAATGTATCAAAGTTATTTCAACGGCTTTCAAATAACTATTTGGCCGATGCAAAACTTATGGATGAAAGTGCAGAAAGAGATAGATTAGAATATTGATTGTTATTGCACTTTTGTGACTCATTTACTATTTTGCCAAACGCACAAAGCCAATCAAAAAAACATACACAAAGCCTTCGCATCTAGACAAAACAACAAAGGTCGAACACAAAGACAGAAAATGAAAGGCAGCGTATAACAGCATATTATCGATATGTAGGTTTTAGTGCTCGGTAGACATTTATTGTTGTTTCAGAAAACACAGTTCTCCGAATGAACATTTTTGTTGAAAAGCTCGCACATCACAAACCTCCAAACCATTAATAGCAACTTTAAGACAAAAAACTAAAACTTGACAACAATGAAGAAAATAACTATGGTAGCAATTTGTTTGACAATTCTGACAACTGCATTTGGACAAGATGCAAAGACATTTTACGAGCAAGGACTTGAAATGGCACAAGCAGGAAAATTTGAAGAAGCAATTCAACTTTTTAGCAAGTCAATTGAATTACAACCGGAAGACTATTATTCTTGGTTTAATCGTGGAATAGCTAAATCTATGCTTAACCTTTGCGAAGATGCTTTGCCCGATTTTGAGCAAACAGTAAAACTTGCACCCGACTATAAGAAAGGATATCTAAATCGGGGGACAACGAAAAAGCGACTAACAGACTACGAAGGTGCTTTGGCAGACTACGCTTATGCAATTGGACTTGACCCTAACTACGCAGATGCTTATTACAATCGCGGACTTGTTTATGATATGTTAAGTAAAAAAGACTCTGCCTGTGCCGACTTTACCAAAGCAAATGAACTTGGGATGAAGAACGCACAGAAAAAAGTTGACTATTGTAATGACACTACACAATCAAAGATTCCGACCAATTCAATTCTTCGGCTTACAAAAACAGCTACTAATGACAAGTATGGTTTTACAGAAGGAAATCCAATAAAAGTCGGGACAGGAACAGAAGGAGGACCTGCAAACCAAAGAGCTTACCTTAACCTTTTAAGAGATGCTCAAGGGGAACCAATAAAATATAAACGACTTTCAAGTTGTTGTCCTTATAAATCAGACTACGGCTTTATGGGTTTAGCAATGTTAGACCAATATGAACTCATATATTTGAACGAAAAGGGGAAAGAGGAAAAGGCAGTCGTATATATTTCGTTTTATGACTACGAAGAACCTCAAATACTTTATGGCTTCAAAACAGTTGGACAGAAATAGAACAGTGGCTATTAACAAGTGGTATGCGGGAGTGACGTTCTCCATTGACACTTTAATGGTTACAGAAACCGCAGTTCCCCGTATAAACATTTGTTCTGAAAAACTTGGTCATCGCAACCCCTCAAAAACATTATAAACCAAAAGCGCCGGACAATTCCTACTCAAAATTAGCGCCTCTTATAAAGCAGTTAAGAAATCAAGAAGGTGGTTGTTGAATTTATCGGGTTGTTCAAGATTAGATACATGACCCGCCTTATCTATTACTTGTAATATTGACCCTTTAATAGAGGCATTCATAAATTCAGATTGAGCAAGTGGCGTTACTTCATCTTGTCTGCCACAAATAATCAATGTAGGTATGTTTATCTCATTCAAAGTGGAACAAGTTTCTGACCGTATCGGGGAATCTATTCATTCCATTCAGAGCGATAAAACCTCCCATAGATAATCCGCAAACAATTGCTCTATCAATGCTTAACTTATCCATAAATGCGATTAAATCTTCGCCAAACAAGTCAATGCTTAGGTGCGTTTCCTTGTCAGTTGATTTTCCAAACCCTCTGATGTCGCAGGCAATCACACGATTTGATGATTTCAAAAAATCAAGTTGCCCTTTCCACATCGTTTTGTCGAAAGGATAACCGTGTAAAAAGATAATAGGGATGCTTCCTTCTCCAACATCGTCATAAGATAAATTGAATTTATACCGCTACGCTATCTATAATAACCCACCCGAACAATTCCGAGGTGTGGATTTTAAAGACGTTTACCATTTATACGCGGTGAAAAATTAAATCATAGTTGCTATTAAGGCATAAGGCATAAGGCATAAGACATAAGACCAAAGGCTATTGTCTAAAATCTAAAATCCAAAATCGTAAATCTAAAACACCTCAATCGTAACACTCACCTGCCCGAGGGTGTTGTCGAGCCATTGGACTTGTATTTGAGGGGTGCCTTGCCCCGATAAGATGACCCCATTACCCGATGTAACCAACCAAGTATAGCTGACATTGACTTCTGTCAGGGGTTCTACCGAATAGTTTCCTATGCCGTTGACACAGGCTTCGGTTAGGCCGGCTATGTTTTGTTGGGTGAGATTGGCAGTAATGATGTACTGCCCTTCTGAGTTGAGGTTGTTGCCTGTGCCAAACCTAAAGCTGCCCGGATTGCCGGCTGTCAACTCATTGGGGGTAGCAATAGCACTGCCCCATGTATTGCCTTCGGCGTTAAAGTTTCGCTGGTACAGGCTGTATTGGCCGGGTGGTACATTGGTTGGATTGGGTACGTTTATTCCGTAAAGAATCATCGAGTCGGGGCGGGTAAAGGTAGCGTTTGTGCCGTAGTTGTTGAGTATCCAATAATAATTGTCTGAAGCATAGCTGCTGCACGAAGGTAGGGCATCGGGGCGAACATGTAAGCGGTTGAGGACTATCTCTCCGTTGGGAGAAGTGCCTGAGCCGAATTTCATTCTCCAACCCACCTCCGGCGCATCAACAATGCCGGCACCGGTTACCGTAGTACGGTAGCTGTTGCCGCCGGCAAAGGGGCCGGTGGAGGGAACGCGTTGCGCTCCATTGATGAGGGTGGCATGATTGACCCTTGCTTTATCGTAATCTGTGTTGCCGGTGCTGTTATTGTTAAATTGGTAGTAGCCCACTAAGTTGGCTTCGGTTTGCGGTTTTTTAGTCAGGTGCATCAGTTCGCGAATTTCGGCTTGGCTGAGGGAGCGGTCGTAAATGCATACTTCATCTATCAACCCGTTAAAGTACCGTGTGCCGCCATTGGCATCTTGCCCGATGTTGATGGCGGCGTTAAATTCTTCGGGGCTGATGGCGGTGGTATTGGTGGCGACAATGCCGTTTCGGTATATTTTTATGGACGTGGGCGAGGCAACCAATGCGATATGTGTCCATTCGTTATCGGGCACGGTCAGCCCCGATGACCAGTTATACCCCACGTCGTTCCAATGATAGCGAAGTTCGTTGGTGGAACGGATGCTGATGCCTGCGGTCGTATTACCGCCGCGGCAAAACAGGATGCCTCCCCAATCGTTTTGGGTGCCGTTGCGTTTTATCCATGCGGTCATGGTAACGGTATTGCTGTTTAGGTTAAGCGCAGGAATTGCGGCATACTGACTGCTTCCGTCTAATTGCAATGCCATGCCGGGGATGGTATCTGCCTCGCAAATAGATGGGAGGACGGTAATAAAATCGGGCAGGATTTGGGTATCGGAGTTGCCTAAGGCATCGGTTACGGTGAGCGATACATCGTAGATGCCGGGGGTGGTATAGGAAATATTGGGGTTTTCCAATGTGGAGTTGGAGGGGCTTCCGCCTTCAAAAGTCCATTCAAAACTGACCTCCCCATAGTAGGCGGAGTAATCTCTGAAACCAATGCTGTCTCTTGCACAAGAAGTCGTTGTTTTATCGGTCGAAATAAGGGCATGAACACCCGATGTTTCGTAGAGTTCGTGTTCCCATGCTCCTCGGCTGCTGCCCATACGGTACTTGTTTTTAGCGGGCACGGTGTAGATGTTTTGCCAATAACCCACCATCGGCAAACCGGTGCCGAGTTTCACCCATTCGGGCATCGTGTTGTTGCGGTAATACACGCCGTTGCCGGTTAGGGCAACGTAAATACCCTCGTTGGTGCCGCGTTGATGCACCAATTGAATGGCGGCGGCAGTGGGCAGGTTTCCGGTAATGTTTGTCCAGTTAGCACCGAAGTTGGTGGTTTTAACCACCTTGCAGGTGGTTTGGTAATTGCCGTAGGCGGCATACAAATCGTTCGGATTAGCCCCCACTTCAATATCGCGGATATTGGTTTGCCCGCCGGTTACGGAAGCAGGTGGGGTAATCAACGTCCAGGTAACGCCGCCGTTCACTGATTTTCTGATTTTGTTGTTGCTCAACAGCACGTACATAATCATGGGGTCTTTGAGGGCAATTTTAAAGCGATTGACCGTTTCACCAAAATCATAAAAGTCGGTAGCCGTACTCAGGTTGTCGGTCGAAATGAGCACTTTATTGCCCGATACGCCGTAGGAGGTCGTCCATACATTGGGGTGAAATTCAATCCGGTGAAAACTGATGTTTTCGACCACGCCATAACTGCTCGTGGTACCGTTGTCGTTGATGTATCGTTTGTACTTATAGTAGCCGTTATTGTGGTAAAACCACCGGTCGTTGACGGGGTTGACGGTAACATCGGAGGCATCGCCGCCGCCAACTTCCAACCAACCGCCTTCACCGTCAAATCTGCGTATTTTGGTCGGGCCATGGTCGCAACCTGCGGCGACAATATCCGATTTGAAAGCACTCGAAAATCCCCAAAGGTCAATGGCCGAAATGAAGTTGCCAACACTTCGGGTGGTGCTCATGGCATCTTCCGAAATGGACACGCCGCCATCGGTGGCGATGAGTACCGTATTACCTACGGCATGAATGCAGCGCACATCGGGGTGAATGTAGTTGGGGCAACTGGTATAGCCCGGGTTCATGGCGATAAAGTTTAGCCCGCCATCGGTGGATTTTTTAACCTCTCCCGAATAGTAATAACCTGCGTACAGGATGTTTTCGTTGTTGTTGGTGATGTCGAATGCTTCTGTTTCTGCCCCAAGGCGGTACTTGTCCAAAAGTGCCCCATTCGCACTGCTGTATTTATATAAGGTATCTTGGGTAAAAAGGCTGAATACAAATATTTTGGAAGGAGCTACGGGTTTCACCTCAAAAAACAAACTGCTCGGCATGGTGCGGTTTAGGTTTTGGCTCACATTGACCAACAGGGTAAACGTTGCACCTTTGTCTATGGATTTGTAGATACAGGCTTGGTTGGCACTGTTGTAAATGCCCAGTAACACCACATTGGGGTCGGTGGGGTGAAAAGCCAATCCCCAAAAGTTGTAAGTTCGTTCATACAATCCGTAGGTGGTGTTGACTACGTGTTGGGAGGTAAAATTATGGTTGGGGCCGCCGCTGTCGTTGTTAAAAACTAGGTTCCATGTCTGTCCGGCATTGGTGGAACGGTATATCCTTCGCCCAAAACTTGCCAAAACGGTTACGGTATCGTCTTGGGCAAGGGCGACAAAATAGGGGCGTTTAGTCGCATCAACGGTTCGATTGATGGTGGGGCAGAGTGTCCAATCCTGTCCGTAATTGGTGGATTTGAGCACTCCCGTTTCGGTTGCGGCATAGACTAGTGCCGGATTGACAGGACTCGCTTCTATTTTGCCGTAGTAATAATCTCGATTGGCGTAGGTGTTTGTGCCATTTGGAAATTGGGCATCGGTCAATGTCCAACTGTCCCCTTTATCTTGCGACACCCAAAGCCCGCCATAAGAAAGCCCTGCAAAAAGGTTGTTGTTGTTGAACGGATTGATATAGACCCTGTCGCAAAAACCGCCCATCATATAGGCCGACGGATTGGGTGAAGTCGTACATCGGGTAGGTTGAGCATGGTAAGGTCCAATCATTCGCCAAGAACCCGAACAGTCGTTCCATTCGGGGTAGGGGCAGTCGCCATCTCTACTGCTGTTGTCGAACGCATCGGGGTTGTTGCGGATAATAAAGCTTCGCACATCATCTTCATCCCAAACCGGTTGCGGAAGGGGTTGGCCGTTGACATCCATTTGCAGTTTTTGGGTATTGATCCACAATTGGCAGAGCTTTTTGAGTTTGCTGCGCTCGTAGGGGTGGGTAGCAAAATACTCGTTATACAGACTTTCGACTGTTAACACATTCGCATTGGGCTGTTGCATGGCCAAATACCAAGGGGTTTGGCTATGGTCTGCTTTGCTCCATTCTCTTAACGGGTCAATTTCGTTTTCCGTTCCAACCGGAGTGAGGGTGTAGGGTTGGGATTGGATATTCGTGCAAGATAAAGCAAGATAGACGATTGTGAAAAAGAACAAACCACGTATAGAAAGTAGGAGAGGGGTAGGAGTGAACATGGTGGATGAAGTAGAAATGTTGAATGAGGTTGCAAAATAAACACTTTCGATAAGTTATCCAAAACATCGCCCTTCAAAAGGACACCGATTGAAATGAAAGTGACTACAAGAGAAGACTGTGAATGAGGATTTTGAAACAGTTTGGGGACAGAAATACCGATTTTTTGATAAAAATAACTTAGGTGCAAAAAAAAATTATCTTTTTGTGGTACAAAGTGGTAGAAAGTGGTAGAAAGTGGTAACTTTACCCCGAATATTTACGTTTACCTGACAAAAGGGGAGTAATGAGCGGTTTTTTAGGCGAAATAGAATGTAAAATAGACCTCAAAGGCAGATTAGCTATGCCGGTTCGGTTCGCAAAACAAATGCCTGCCGAAAACAATAGCGGATTTGTGGTAAATCGAGGTATTGAAAAATGCCTGACCCTCTACACCTTACCCGAATGGGACAGGGTAACTAAGGAATTGGAAGTGCTGAATCAATACGATGCGGAACAAAGACTCTTTTTGAGACAATTTTTTAGAGGAGCTACTGAAGTGATGTTTGACGCAAATAACCGCCTGTTGCTGCCCAAACGATTGATGGACTATGCAGGCATTGAATCCGATGTTATCCTGCTTGGCTACTTTAACAGAATCGAGATTTGGGCAACACAGATATATGACGAAGTGATGGAAATAGATGCGGCAAGATATGCTGCTTTGGCGGGCAATATTATGGGTAATCCAAACACAACGCCTTCCAATTCATAAACCAACCGAATGATAGTATTTAATACCAATAAAAGAAATGACAGAAAACTACTTATATCACCAACCGGTATTGCTGCATGAAGCAGTTGAGGCACTACAAATAGTGCCCGGCGGCATTTATGTGGATGTTACTTTTGGTGGAGGTGGTCATTCAAAAGCCATTTTAGATAAACTGGATGAATCGGGCAGGTTAATCGCATTTGACCAAGACCAGGATGCCTTGCAAAATACCATAGAAGACAAACGGTTTACCCTTGTATCTCACAACTTCAAGCATCTGAAACGCTTTTTGCGGATGTATGGCATTAGTGAGGTTAATGGAATTTTGGCAGATTTGGGCGTATCGTGGCATCAGTTCAACACACCCGACAGGGGGTTTTCGCTTCGATTTGGCAATGAGCAGTTGGATATGCGCATGAGTGCCGATAACGAGTTGAGTGCTATTGAGGTGTTGAACAAATACCCGATGATTAATTTGAGCCATATTTTTAAAGAATACGGCGATTTACCCAACGCGCGAAAATTAGCCCAAGCAGTTGTGCATGAACGTCAAAAACGTCCGATAGAAACGATACAACAACTCCTCGTTTTGGCTGAACCCCTAAGTATTGGTAAACCGCAACAGTATTTTGCCAGGGTTTTTCAAGCGGTGCGGATGGAAGTTAACAAAGAAGTAGAGGCACTCCAATCCCTTTTGGAGCAGAGTGTGGAGGTGTTGAAACCGGGTGGATTGTTAGTCGTGATTTCTTATCATTCGGTAGAAGACCGCATGGTGAAAAATTACATCAAAACAGGAAGTATAGATGGTATTGTGAAAACAGACCTATACGGTCATGGCAATATCCCTTTGGCGGTGGTCAATAAAAATTTAATAACCCCCACCGAGAGCGAAATCAGGCAGAACCCAAAAGCAAGCAGTGCCAAAATGCGCATTGCTCAAAAGAAGTAATCAAGTAAGAGCAATATAAGAGAAGATATATCACGTACAGTATTCAAGGTAAGGCAGTAAATTATATGGCACAAGGTTTCATACAACGCTCATTATTCCGTTTAAAATCCTTCATTTTAAGCGGTCAGGAGTTTGATGAACGCACGCTGATAGCAAATAATTTGCGCTACATTTTTTTTCTCGCATTCATTGCCATTCTGTATATAGGAAATGCGCGGTATGCCGAACGAAATATGCGACAGATAAATACGATCCAGAGTGAATTGAAGGAGTTGAGATGGCAGTACATGACTGCAAAGTCAAAACTGATGATTAGAAGCAAACAAAGCGAAGTAGCCAAAATGGTCAAACCGCTCGGGTTGGAAGAACTGAACGAGCCGCCCAAAAAAATAGTGATAGATAGGTAGGGTTTAGAAAGGTAACCTGCTTATAGATTAAGGAAAGTAAAGACAAAATCAAGACAGCAATCATAAAAATACAAAATTCACAACAAACCCTTTTCATCATTTCATTGCAAGTAAAGCCCGATTAGTTTACCACTTTTAAGTACAACCCCCAAATGAGCATCAAACGCGACATAAGCTGGCGCATCAATTTAGTCTTCCTGCTGTTATGCGGGTTGGGCGTGCTCATTGTTGCATCTGCCCTAAAAATACAAGTATTTGAGGGGGATTACTGGCGCAAACAGGGCACAAATACCACAAGAGTTGACACGATAGAGGGCGATAGAGGGAATATCTACTCTGAGGATGGCAGACTGTTAGCTACTTCGCTGCCGGAATTTGAATTGCGAATGGATATGCGCATCTTAGACGATAGTTTGGTCAAACAAATGGACTCCTTAGCTGCGTGTTTGTCCAATTATTTCAAAGACCGTAGCAAGGAAGATTACCTGCAAAGACTGGTCAACGGTAGAAAACCGCCGCAAAACGCTTACCTTCTTATTAAGAGTAATGTGGACTATGATGACTTGCCGGTCATTAGGAATTTTCCGATTTTCAAACTGGGACGATATAAAGGAGGGTTGATTATCGAAAGCCAAACCAAGCGGGAACAACCCTTCGGGATGCTTGCCCGTAGAACAATAGGCTATGTGCGCGATAATGCCCAAGCGATAGGGATAGAGGCGACACAAGATGCCTACCTTAGAGGCACACAAGTGCCCCGTTCCATGTATCGTTCGATGGCAAACACATGGGTGCCCATTTACGAGCAATTTGGAGAAGAGCCGCAAAATGGTAAAGATGTACATACGACATTGGACATCAATCTTCAGGATATTTTAGACAATTCGCTTAGAAACTCCCTTGAAAGGTACCGTGCCGATCATGGTTGTGCGGTGGTAATGGAGGTGAAAACCGGTAAGATTAAAGCTATAGCCAATTTGGTTCTAAATTCAGATGGCACTTACATCGAAGACTTCAACTATGCCATAGGCGAGAAGAGCGACCCGGGTTCTACCTTTAAAATTGCCGCCCTTACTGCCCTTTTAGATGCCGGCTTTGTTTCCGATACTACGATTGTTGACATTGAGGGGGGCAAGAAAAAATACTACGACCAACTAATGCAGGATGCTTCGTGGTATCCCGAAGATTCAATTACCTTGGCTAAAGTAATACAGATATCCTCCAATGTGGGTATTTCAAAATTGGTGGATCAGTTTTACCGCAAATCCCCTGACGAGTTTATCGCCGCCTTAGAGCGCATGGGATTGACGAATCCCGTAGGGATTGATGTTCAAGGCGAACCTAATCCTTTGGTGAAAAAACCTACCGATAAAGATTGGAGTGGGATTACGTTGACCCAAATGTCAATAGGGTATGAAGTTGAACTCACCCCTTTGCAATTGCTGACCTTTTTTAATGCCATAGCCAATGATGGGGTGATGATGCAGCCTTATTTGGTCAATAGCATCAGCGAAATGGGCAGCGAGTTAAAGCAATTTAAGCCCACTATATTGAAAAGGCAGATTTGTAAAAAAGCAACCGCCCAAAAAGTGCGCGAAATTATGAAAGGTGTAGTAGAAGGCGGAACGGCGAAAAGTATTTACAATCCTAATTTTTCAATGGCTTGTAAAACCGGCACCGCCCGAATTGCCAAAGAAGACCAAGGGTACAAACCTATTTACCAAGCCTCTATTGTCGGCTTTTTCCCCGCCGAACAACCCGAGTATTCCTGTATAGTGGTGATTAAATCGCCTACCTCCGGCGAATATTATGGCGGGCAAGTAGCAGCACCCGTATTCAGAGATGTGGTCGAAAAATACTACTCTCTCAAAATGAAATCTCAACCGCCTGTTAACCCAACGGATAATAAAGACATAGTGCAAAGTACTCCTCCTGCGGTCAAAGGGGGCTTTAGGTCCGATTTGACTTCTATTTACAAGTTTTTGGGTATCAAATTTACGAATATCGCCGGTAAAGCTGAAGCAACAGATTGGGCAGTACCCGATAAACAGGATAAAACTATTGCCTTAAAAAACATGACCGTCATTGATAACTTAGTGCCTAATGTGATGGGGATGGGGTTGCGGGATGCCGTTTACCTTCTCGAATCTCAAGGGCTGAAAGTTAAGTTTTCGGGGTATGGGAAAGTAGTCGGTCAAAACCCGTCTTATGGAACGAGATGTAAAAAAGGAGATGTCGTATCACTTGATTTGAATTAACTCAACAAAAACAAACCATCATTCAATTGCCTCTATTAAGCAACATATTGTATAAAGTAGCACTCAAAGAAGTGTTTGGCAGCACCAATCGGGTGGTTGAACACTTGTGTTTAGACTCTCGTAGCGTACAGCCCAATTCGCTTTTTGCAGCTATTGTCGGCACACAATCCGATGGGCATACCTATATCAGTAGCGCTATTCAGCATGGGGCAACCACGATCCTTTGTGAGGTAATGCCCGAAACACTTGTGGATAGCATTACCTATATACGGGTGGAGAATGTGAATGTGGCTTTGGGCATCATAGCTGACAATTTTTATGGAAATCCGTCCTCTCAATTGCAGGTTATCGGCGTTACGGGTACCAATGGGAAAACCACTACTGCCACCTTACTCTACAATCTGTTCCAAAAACTGGGATATAATACGGGGCTGATTTCAACGATTCAATATTTTATCAACAATCAGGTTTACGACTCGACCCATACCACACCGGATACTATACAACTCAATCGGCTATTGTCCGAAATGGTCAATGAGGGATGTTCTTATTGCTTTATGGAGGTCAGTTCTCATGCGATGGTGCAATACCGTGTTTGGGGCATCCACTTTGCCGGAGGCATCTTTACCAATATCACCCACGACCACCTTGATTTTCACGGCACCTTTGACAATTATATCAAAGCCAAAAAGTCATTCTTTGATATGTTGCCGGCCGCTGCATTTGCTTTGGTCAATGTGGATGATAGAAATGGTAAAATAATGCTGCAAAATACTGCGGCCAAGCAATACACTTATGCGTTAAGAGCTGCTGCCGATTTTAAAGCCAAGATTCTGGAAAACTCCTTTACCGGGTTAGTGCTTTTGGTGGATGGTCAGGAAGTACATACCCACCTCATAGGCGAGTTTAACACCTACAATCTACTTGCTGCATATAGCGCAGCTATGATTTTGTTGGACGACAAGATAGGGATTCTGACACAGCTCAGTGCTTTAAAAGCTGCCGAGGGCAGGTTTGACGATGTCAGCAATCGGGAACGCAATATTACCGGCATCGTAGATTATGCTCACACTCCCGATGCGCTGGAAAAAGTGCTGCAAACCATTAACCAAATACGAACCAAAAACGAGCAACTGATTACTATCATCGGCTGTGGCGGCAACCGCGATAAAACCAAACGCCCCATCATGGCCAAAGTGGCTTGTGAACTGAGCGACAAGGTAATCCTCACATCGGATAACCCAAGAAATGAAGATGCAGAGTCCATCATCGCCGATATGAAAGTAGGTGTAAGTCCGCAATACAGTAATAAAACGATTGCCATTACCAACCGGCGCGAAGCCATCAAAACAGCTTGCCTGCTTGCCAAAAAAGGGGACATCATTTTGGTAGCAGGTAAAGGACACGAAAAGTACCAAGAAATAAATGGTGTTCGCCATCATTTTGATGATAAAGAAGAATTGTACATGGCGTTGAATAGCTAGTTTTTTTAGACATAAGACATAAGACATAAGACATAAGACGTAAGACGTAAGACGTAAGACATAAGACGTAAGACATAAGACATAAGACGTAAGACATAAGACGTAAGACATAAGACAATCGAGCGAAGACATTAACCACTCATAACTCATAACTCATAACTCATAACTCATAAAAAGTGCTATACTACCTCTTTGATTATTTAGCTAGATACAATGTGCCGGGAGCGGGTGTATTCAAATACATTTCTTTCCGTGCAGGGCTAGCTATAATCATCTCTTTGGTCATCACCATCGTATTTGGCGGCCGACTTATCGCCTTGCTTCGCAAAATGCAGGTGAGCGATGAGGTGCGTCAATTGGGTTTGGCAGGAGAGGAGCAAAAGAAAGGTACTCCAACAATGGGAGGGTTGATCATCTTATTTGCCATCCTTTTACCAACGTTGTTGTTGGCAAAAGTATTTAACATCTATATCGTATTAATGCTGCTTGCAACCGTATGGATGGGTGCTATCGGATTTATTGATGACTATATCAAAGTGTTTAAACGCGATAAGGGCGGTATGCGTGCCAGAACAAAATTGGTTGGTCAGGTTGGATTGGGGTTAATAGTGGGTTGTATCATGTACTTCCATCCCAACATCGTGATAAGAGAAGACATATCGGCGACCCCTCAAAAAACCTTTTACCAAGAAGAATACCGTTTTACCACCAAAATAGATGGGGTAAAAAAAGTGTTGGTTGATTACAAAGCGGCAGTTACGAATATACCGTTCCTTAAAAACTATAAGTTTGACTATGGTAAAATAATAGGCTTTTTGGGCGATAACTATCAAAGATGGGCATTCCTGATTTATATACCTGCCATCATTTTTATCGTTACTGCGGTATCCAATGCTGCTAACCTGACAGACGGTATTGACGGATTAGCGACCGGTACCTCCGCTATTGCGGGAACATGTTTAGGCATATTGGCCTATTTATCGGGTAATGCCATTACCTCTTCCTATCTCAATATCATGCACCTGCCCGATACCGGAGAGTTGGTAATTTTTTCGGCGGCATTTATTGGTGCCTGTATTGGATTTCTATGGTATAATGCCTATCCGGCACAAGTATTTATGGGCGACACCGGTAGCCTCACCCTTGGCGGCATCATTGCCACCTTAGCCATAGCCGTTCGTAAAGAATTGTTGATACCCATTCTCTGCGGCATTTTTGTCATCGAAAACGCATCAGTACTAATACAAGTAGGCTATTTTAAATACACCAAGCGGAAATATGGAATAGGGCAACGGGTTTTCCTGATGTCGCCCTTGCATCATCATTACCAGAAAAAGGGCATACACGAAGCCACAGTCGTTACTCGGTTTTGGATTATAGGCATATTACTGGCGGTATTGACATTTATTACCCTCAAAATACGATAGCATCACACAAAGAAATACACTACAAATTATCCAATATTCGAAACGTAAAAAGTTAAAGTTTGAAAAGTAGATTGGTCATATTAGGAGGAGCTGAAAGCGGCATAGGTGCGGCCTTATTGGGCAAACGCAATGGGTTAGATGTCTTTGTATCTGATATGGGAACGATTGCTCCCAATTACAAAACAAGACTTCAAGCCGAGAACATTGCATTTGAGGAAAACGGGCATACCTTATCGCTTATATTAGAGGCTTCTGAAGTGGTGAAAAGCCCGGGTATTCCCGAAAAAGCAGCTATTATTCAGCAAATCCGAGCCGCCAATATTCCTATTATATCAGAGATTGAATTTGCAGCGCGGTTTACCAATGCCACCCTGATTGCCATCACCGGCAGTAACGGTAAAACCACAACCACTGCGTTAACTTATCACTTGCTAAAAGAAGCAGGATTTAAAGTGGCTGTTGCAGGAAATATAGGCAATAGCTTTGCAATGGAACTTGCCACAGGCATACAGTTCGACTACTATGTTTTGGAAATCAGTAGTTTTCAGTTAGACGATATAGCTCTTTTTAAACCGCATATAGCCGTTATCACCAACATTACCCCCGACCACTTAGACCGATACAACTATTCCATTGACCAATACGCAAAGGCTAAACTCCGAATAACCCAAAACCAACAAGCTGACGATTATTTGATTTACGGTGCAGATAGTCCGGAACTGACCAAGCATTTGGAACAGTATGCGATTAAGGCACAACAATATCCTTTTTCGTTAGAAAAAGCAGTTGCTGGGGGCATGTATTTACAAAACGACAATATCGTGCTTCCCGATAACTCTCAGGTTAGTATCAATTGCTTGTCTTTAAAGGGTAAGCACAATTTGTACAATGCTATGGTGGCTGTGGCAGTCGCTCATTTTGCAGGGATTGACAATGTTACCATAGAATCGGGGTTGACCTCCTTTGAACCCTTGGAACATAGGTTGGAACCCGTAGCAAGCATCAACGGTGTGCAATTTATTAACGATTCAAAAGCAACAAACATAGACTCAACATGGTACGCCTTGGATGCCATGACCCAACCGGTGGTTTGGATTTTGGGCGGTACTGATAAAGGGAACGACTATTCGGTTTTGGCCGATTTGGTACGGGAAAAGGTGAAAGCGATTGTGTGTATGGGTTTGGACAACTCAAAAATCCATCAGGCATTTGACCTCTTGGTTGACAATATAACCGATACGAACAGTGCCACCCAAGCAGTGCAAGAGGCTTATTTATATGCCGAGCCGGGTGATGTGGTATTACTTTCGCCGGCTTGTGCCAGTTTCGATTTGTTCCAAAACTATATGGACAGAGGCAGACAGTTTAAAGAGGCGGTCTTGAAATTAGAGCAATTAGTGAGCGCGGAGCAACAATAACGATTAACAACGAACCATTTAAAATATAATGCAAGCAATTTTAAATCATCTGAAAGGCGACCGTGTAATATGGGTAATAGTGATATTGCTATCACTGTTTTCTATATTAGGCGTGTATAGTGCCACCGGTGCGCTTGCATACAGGCAAGTTGGAGGGAATACGGAGTATTACCTGTTGAAACAATTGTTTATTGTCGGGTTTGGGTTTGTGCTGATGTATCTGTCGCATAAGGTAAACCATTTGTACTACTCGCGTGTGGCACAAGTCATGCTCTATGCTTCGGTACCATTGTTGGCATTTACGCTGTTCTTTGGTGCAGATATTAATGAAGCCCGCAGGTGGTTGACTGTTCCGGTGTTAAATGTATCGTTCCAAACTTCAGACTTTGCGAAGTTGGCATTGATCATGTACACTTCCCGAATGTTATCGCGCAAACAGCATATTATCAAGGATTTTGACCGTTCTTTTTTGCCCATAGTGTTACCCATGATCGTGGTCTGTATGCTCATTGTTCCGGCAAACTTATCAACTGCTGCGCTGCTCTTTACCACATGCCTTATACTCATGTTCATCGGACGGGTACATTTCAGACATATCACCCTGACGATTTGGTTTGGATTGAGCGTCTTTGCCTTTTATGTGGCCATCGCGAGTTATACCGGAAAAGGGCGGGTGCAAACATGGGCAAAACGGGTAGAAAACTTCGTGAATAAAGATGTGGAAGAGTCCTACCAAGTACAACAGGCAAAAATTGCGATTGCTAATGGCGGTTTTGTCAGGTTGGCACCGGGTAAAAGTGTGCAAAGGAACTTTTTACCGCACCCCTATTCAGATTTTATCTATGCCATCATTATCGAGGAGTATGGGCTGATAACCGGAGTTTTCGTACTGCTTTTGTATTTGATTTTACTGTACCGGTGTATCCGAATCTTTGCACGTGGACCTGATCCTTTTGGGGCATTATTGGTAGTGGGGCTTGGCGCTATATTGGTTATTCAAGCGTTGATGAACATGGCCGTAACGGTAAACTTGCTGCCTATTACAGGGCTTACCCTGCCGCTCATCAGTATGGGAGGAACGTCGGTTTTGTTCAGCAGTGTCGCCATAGGAATTATTCTAAGCGTTAGTCGAACCGTTGAAGAGACATCTTCTAATATTGAAGCAAGACTTTAGATTTTAGACGTTAGACATAAGACCTTTGATATTAGATATAAGACTTTGAACTTTGAACTATAGACAAAAGACTTTGAACTTTAGGCATTTGTAAAATAAACTAAATGGTGATAGTAACACATAATTTTAAAGACCTTCTGGTTTGGCAAAAGTCAAGAGTTTTGGTAAAAGAAATATACCTTATTACTCAAGACCTACCCAACTCTGAAAAATTTGGATTATGTGGACAAATCCGAAGAGCTGTTGTTTCTATTGTAGCCAATATAGCTGAAGGTTGTGGCAGAAACAGCAATAAGGAGTTGATTAAGTTTTTAGGTTATTCGCTTGGTTCGGCTTATGAATTAGAAACTGAACTTATTTTGGCAACGGACATTGGTTATTTATCGGTAGAAACTATTAACAATATTATGCCACAATTAGTAGAAATTGAAAAAATGATTTTAGGGCTAATGACCAAAATCAGTAAGGAATGTTAGAACCTCTATTATGTCAAATATCTAATCGCGAATCTCTATTCTCTAAATTAGTACTTCTAAAATCTAATCACTAAAATCTAATCTCTTACATCTAACATCTAATGTCTAAAATCTTACGTCCAAAACAATCTCCAAAAATAATCATTAGCGGCGGCGGAACAGGCGGACACGTCTTTCCGGCAATAGCCATTGCTAATGCGCTCAAAGGTTTGGAGCCTTTGGCTGATATATTATTTGTGGGAGCTGAAGGGCGTATGGAAATGGAAAAAGTGCCGCAAGCAGGCTACCCCATTGAAGCCCTATGGATTAGCGGTTTGCAAAGGAAGTTGAGTGTTGAGAACTTGCTGTTTCCAGTAAAAGTGGTGAATAGCTTGTGGCGATCTTACCGCATTTTGCGACATTTTAAACCCGATGTGGCTGTGGGAGTTGGCGGGTATGCCAGTTGGGCGGTGTTGCAGGTGGCGGCATTTTTGGGTATTCCTACCCTTATCCAAGAGCAAAACTCCCATCCCGGCATTACCAACCGCCTTTTAGCGAAAAGCGTTCGCAAGATATGTGTGGTGTACGATAACCTGACCCAATATTTTGACCCGTCAAAAATTGTACTGACAGGCAATCCCGTCAGGGCAGACATTGCAAACTTGAAAGGCAGCAGAACTCAGGCCTTGCAGCACTTTGGATTGGATGAAAATAAAACAACCCTTTTTATCACCGGCGGAAGTTTGGGAGCAAGAGCAATCAATGAGGGCATATTGGCTTGTTTACCGGAGTTGTTGAAAGACAATAAAGTGCAATTGTTGTGGCAAGCCGGCAAGTTTTACCTCGATGAGATAACAGAGAAGGTAAAGCCTTTTGGAAATAGCATCGTCCCGCTTGCATTCATTGACCGCATGGACTTGGCTTACATAGCCGCCGATGCCATCCTTTCAAGAGCAGGGGGTACTGTATCTGAACTTTGTTTGGTTGGGAAGCCTGTGGTTTTAATGCCATCGCCCAACGTAACCGATGACCATCAAACCGCCAATGCCATGAATTTGGTGAATAAGAATGCTGCTATTATGGTAAAGGATAGCGAAGCAACAACAAAATTACTACCAGCCTTGCAAACCGTTTTATTTGACCAAGAAGCGCGTAACACATTGATTAACAACATTAAACAATTGGCCAAACCCGATGCCGCCGAGCATATTGCCCGTGAGGTATTAGCTTTGATTCAACCATAAACTTGTAAGCCCTACTTTAAAAATTATGTTTCAACTTAGCGACATAAAGAGCATCTGTTTTATTGGGATTGGAGGCATCGGAATGAGTGCCTTGGCAAGGTATTTCTTACACCGAAACGCCAAAGTGTATGGTTATGACCGTACCTCCACCACCCTTACGCAGAAACTTACTGCGGAGGGCGCAGATATTGTCTATGACGATGCCCTTGACTTATTGCCTGCTAATGTTGACTTGGTTGTTTACACGCCCGCTATACCCAATGCACATCAATGGCTGGGTTATTACCGTCAAAACAATTTTACGGTACTGAAACGCTCCGAAGTGTTGCAAGTCATCACCGAGCAATCGTTTACCATTGCCGTTGCGGGTTCGCATGGTAAAACGACCGTAACCAGCATGATAGCCCATATTTTGCACCAAACGGGTTATGGCTGTACGGCTTTTGTGGGCGGAATTATGACCAACTATAACAGCAACTTCATTGCCGGAAACAATAATGTTGTGGTGATTGAGGCCGATGAGTTTGACCGTTCGTTCCATCGCCTTAGTCCAGATATCGCTGTGATTACCGCAGTTGACAGCGACCACTTGGAAGTATATGGCAGTCAGGCCGGTGTCGAAGAAGCATTTTTGACCTTTGCCCGAAAAGTGAAACCCGGCGGAACGTTGGTGCTCAAATTATCTGCTCCCATTGCACCCCAACTAGAGGACATGAAGGATGTGCTGACTTATCATTTGTTTTATCCGATTGCCGATGTTTATACTTACGGTTTAAACAAGACCCAAACAGGCTTCGAGTTTTCTGTTGCTTGTGAGAGTGCCCGATTGGGTAATTTTGAATTGAATGTGCAGGGGCAGTATAATGTCGAAAACAGCATTGCCGCCATTAGCGTGGCTTATATGCTCCAGATAGAACCGCAACATATCGCTGCGGCATTGGCTACTTTTTCGGGAATTAAGCGCAGGTTTGAATACATCGTAAACACGGATTCTTTTGTGATGATTGACGATTATGCGCATCATCCCAATGAAATTACCGCCCTCTTAGAATCTGTACACAATTTGTACGCCGACAGAAAAGTAACCGTGATTTTTCAACCGCACCTCTTTACCCGTACCCGCGATTTGGCACACGAATTTGCCATGAGTTTCCGGTTTGCCGATGAGGTTATTTTGCTCGACATCTATCCCGCACGGGAAGAACCCATTGAAGGGGTGAGTTCTGAGGTGATTTTTGAAAAAATTCCTAATCTCAACAAGCATCTTTACGATTTTGATACCCTCCTCGACCAATTACACCACCACTCCTTTGAGGTTTTGGTAACCGTAGGCGCGGGGAGTATTGACTCGTTGGTTCCAAAAATTGCAGACACCATCTTGAAACAAATTCAAAACCATTAAACCTAATAGAAAAGCATAGATGAACCACTGGCAAAAATATAAATCTCTGTATGTGTTCTTAGCTTGGCTGCTAAGTGGCATCGCCTTTTCGGTGATGTTGCTGAAAGCCAAACAGGCGTACAGTATGCTGGTGTGTACGGGAATTGAAGTGAAAATTGACTACTCAGACGGAACGCGGTTTGTTGATGCTCCCGGTATCAGAAAATTGATTGTCAATAAAATGCCCAATACCAACGTAAATGCTTTGGTTCAGCAAATCAACTTGCAAGTCATCGAAGATTACCTCGAAATGAACCCCCATATTGAAAATGCCGAATTGTATTTTGACTACACCGGTAAAATGTGGGCAGAAATATCGCAACGAACCCCGCTTTTAAGAGTGGTGAACGCTCACAATGTCAGCTATTATATTAGCAAGGAAGGTAAAAAAATGCCTGTTTCAGAAGACTTTACCGCACGAGTACCGATGGCTACGGGCAATATTAATGACAACGACAAAACCGATGGTGAAATTGATGCCCCCATTGTGCGCGAACTTTTTGAATTATGCTTGTATCTCAAACAATTCGACTTTTTACAATCCATGACCGAGCAGATTTATGTCAATAGCGAGGGCGATATGGTCATCATACCCAAAATCGGGAAGCATAAAATTGTCATCGGGAATGCCGAAAACTTGGAAGATAAATTTGAAAAACTTCAGGTCTTTTACCGTCAGGCCATGCCGTATGTGGGTTGGTCAACTTACGAAACCATCAACCTTAAATTTGCTAACCAAATTGTCTGTACCAAGCGCTAAACAAAATGCTCCTTCAAATTAACTGAAAGTAAAAACAACTAAGACAACCCTACTCAATTACAATATCTCAAACCCAACAATTCTCTTAATTTTTTAAACTTAATGAATAAGCGTATGAAACATGAAACTTTACCTATTGTAGCCGCAATTGACATAGGAACTACTAAAATTTGTGCATTGGTAGGCCGAAAAAACCACTTGGGGAAAATAGAAATACTCGGCATGGGGCAAGCGGAATCCTCCGGCGTGATGCGAGGGGTCATCTCCAATATTGACAAAACCGTAGATGCCATCAAACTCGCTGTAGCCGAGGCCTCTAAAAAGGCGGGTGTTTCCATTCACCATGTGTATGTCGGCATTGCCGGACAGCACATTAAGTACATCAGGCATAGAGGCAGCCTGATGCGGGATAATGGGCAAGATGAGATTACCGCCGCCGATGTGGATAGGTTAATCAATGACATGTACAAACTCAACCTGCCCCCGGGCGAAAAAATTGTCCATGTCTTGCCACAGGAATTTGTGATTGATGATGAACAGGGCATCAAAGAACCTGTCGGGATGTCGGGCGTTCGATTGGAAGCCAATTTCCATATCGTTACCGGACAAATGGCGGCTATTCAAAACATCATACGTTGTATTGAAAAGGCAGGTTTAAAAGTGGTTGAAATGATTTTAGAACCGATTGCCTCTGCCGCAGCAGTATTGAGCGATGAAGAAAAAGAAGCGGGCGTGGCATTGGTAGATATCGGAGGAGGAACTACGGACATAGCGGTGTTTCACGATGGCATTATCCGACACACCGCAGTCATTCCGCTTGGCGGCAACATCATTACCGAAGACATCAAAGAGGGGTGTATGGTGATGAGAGAACAAGCCGAAAAACTAAAAGTCAGGTTTGGTACGGCACTTGCCTTGGAAGCAAATGAAGAAGCTATCGTGTCCATCAGCGGGTTGCGCGGCAGAGGACCTAAAGAAATTTCGGTCGTTAACTTGGCGCATATCATCCAGTCTCGAATGGAAGAAATCTTAGAGCATGTGTATGTACAACTTCGCATATCGGGTTTTGAAAACAAGTTGATTGGCGGGGTGGTGATTTCCGGCGGCGGAGCAAGGCTGCAAAATTTGCAAAACCTGACCGAGTATTTAACCGGATTAGATGCCCGTATCGGTTTACCGGCCGAACATCTTTCGGTAAACAGCCAACGTACCGAATTCAATGACCCGATGTATGCTACCGGTATAGGATTGTTGATCATGGCATTGCAAAGAAATACCATCGCCACCGAAATTCCCGAACTCAATGAAGAAACGGCTAAATCCAACATTGAAAACCAACAACTAAGCGAACCTTTGGTGAAAGAGCAACTACCCGCCGACAAAGACGAAACAGAAGAACAGTCAACCGATAACAATAACACCGGCGGCTCGTGGTTTGACAACTTTTTGCGCCGAGGCCGGGAATGGTTAGAGGGCGATGTAAAAGACTTCAGCTAAATATTCACTCCTTTTCAATTTAATTATTCAACTTTTAAATTTTATCAACCATGACTATTAAATTTGATGCACCCAAAAATCAAAACTGCATTATTAAGGTAATAGGTGTAGGCGGAGGCGGAAGCAACGCCGTTAACCACATGTTCAGACAAGGCATAATAGGGGTAAACTTCATTGTTTGTAATACAGATGCCCAAGCGTTATTGTCAAGCCCCATTCCCGTTCAAATTCAATTGGGACCCGGACTAACCGAAGGACGCGGTGCCGGTTCTCAACCCGAAATCGGCAAAAATGCCACCATCGAATCCATTGACGAAATTAAAAAAAGCATTGGTGCCGGCACCAAAATGGTGTTCATTACCGCAGGCATGGGTGGCGGAACCGGTACGGGCGGAGCACCCGTAGTAGCAAAGGCTGCCCGTGAATTGGGTATTCTGACCGTAGGTATTGTTACCACGCCTTTTAATTTTGAAGGACCTCGCCGTTTAGCGCAAGCGCAAAAAGGTATTGAAGAAATGAAAGAAAGTGTTGACACCTTGATTATCATTTCAAACGATAAACTTCGCGAACTACACGGCAACCTTGCCCTATCCAATGCGTTTTCAAAAGCTGACGACATTCTTACCGTTGCCGCTAAAGGCATTGCCGAAATCATTACCGTGTCCGGTTATGTAAACGTGGACTTTGAAGACGTAAACACCGTGATGCGCAACAGTGGCGTAGCCATTATGGGACTTGGACTATCTGACGGCGAAGACCGCGCCATGAAAGCGGTAAAAATGGCACTTTCCTCTCCTTTGCTCAACAACAACGATATTCGTGGAGCAAAACATATCCTGCTCAATATCACTTCCGGTTCAAAAGAAGTCCTCATGGACGAGGTAGCCGACATTACCAGCTATATTCAGGAAGCCGCCGGCAATGGTGCCGATATTATTTGGGGTAATTGTGTGGACGAATCGCTTCAAGAAAAAATCTGCGTTACGGTTATTGCAACAGGTTTTGAACCCAAGGCCGGTGAATATAAAGAAACGAAATCGAACCAAAAAGAAAGAATTGTGCTATCGTTAGACGATGCGCCAACCTACACCACCCGCAAAAAAAATGATTTGTATCACCACGAAGAGGAAAAGCATCACGATAACTATATCGAAACCGGCAAAAACCGAATGGATATAGAGGATGACTTCAAACTGAAACAATCACCCGGTTACAACCATAAAAGTGCCGAACATCAGGCAAAATTGTTGAAAGAACGCCAACAAAGATTGCGGGGATTGGGCATGAAACTCACCTCTGACCTCAACGAATTAGAAAACGAGCCGGCATACAAAAGACGAAATGTAAAATTAGACGAAACGCCCGCTTCCGATGAGAATGGAATGTCAAAGTATTCCCTTTTTGATGACGAGAAAAAAAACCCTGAAATCAAAAAAAGAAACACCTTTTTGCACGACAACGTGGATTAAACCCCATCCCATCTGCAATTAAACAGAATTGTTAATTACGCTTATTCTTTTGCAAACTTCCGGCTTCACCACCGGAAGTTTTTTTTGTGTTAAAAGGGAGGTAGGTTTTAAATCGGATTAAAATTCTGGTCTGTCAGGTTTTGATGATAACG
>CALCIK010000038.1 GCA_937907475.1 uncultured Bacteroidota bacterium
TGTAACGTATTGCACCAAGTTGTCGAACTTTATACAGTACGTTGTAACGTATTATACCAAGTACGAGTACTTTATGTAAGCTCTGGTAACGTATTGCATCAAGTTGTCGAATTTTATATAGTACGTTGTAACGTATTACACCAAGTACGAGTACTTTATGTAAACTCTGGTAACGTATTGCATCAAGTTGTCAAATTATATGCAGGCCTTGATAATGGCCTGCACCATGTAGTCAAACTTTATACAGGCCTTGATGACGGCTTGCACCATGTTGTGTAAATAACCTTTGTTGCCAATAGAGATATTAACAACGATGGGGTGATGTATTTAAAGAATTTGAGAATTGCAATATAAATTTCGTAGGGGTATAATATCGGTAACAAAGTATAAAATAACCACAACAATCCCGTAGGAATGCAACTAATGACTAACACATATACACGAGTTCATCAGCACAATATGTTATACACTACGGAATGGTAACAAGTACCATGCCTGCAGCATTAAAGATAATTTGTTTTAGGTGGGTTACCGTTCCCGGCGTACGCCGGGAATATGCCTAACGGCATTGGAACAAATATCACTAATTCAACCGCTAAATAGCAAAATGATTGTAGAAACATCGCCACTATCTATAAATTGTCAGTGGGGACATTGACAATGGCGGAGTAGTTTATATAATCTGTTTTTTTACTCACCCTCCGCCTCCTTTCTCCCAAAAATGCAACAACATGAAAGGTTTATATCAAGAGTTATCTTTGCATTTTTGGCAAAGAGGGGGAGTATGAGCAGCATTTTTATCAGTATTTGGGTTATCAAGAGGCGTTCTTGCTCCCTCCCTGAAACAAATCGCAACCCAAAAGCAACGACAAAACATATTGCGATTTGTTTTAGGAAGGGGCTGGGGTGGGTCAAAAGGGAACAGGAAAGCAGACCGTAAACTGTACAACATAATTGGCAGTTATTAGGAACATACCCCAAACATTACCCTTAATTCGCAGTTTTTCATATTTAACACTATTCTGTTGTTCATAATTAACTGCTATTTGAAGCAGGCTAATTACCTTTGCAAAAAGAAATGCGATTTATCGAATGTTTAACAACAATCAATCGAGTTTTCCTCTCCCCTTCACACCCAACAATTGCTCCTTATGAATCGACACTTTCTACTTGCCGGCTGCCTCATCATCGCGATAACACTCAGTGCCTGTAAGATGGTTAAGGAAACCCGCAAAACCGATGCGCCGGACCTTGAAACCATTACCTATACCGAAACCGAGGAGCTTAATGATGATGACAAATATGATGTTGAGACGAATGATGATGATGTCCCCTATCAAGAAACGGCAAAACGGTTAAGCGACCTATTGCATACCAAATTGGAAGTCAGCTTTGACTGGGTGAAACACTATTTGTTTGGTAAAGCCACCCTTACCTTAAAGCCTTATTTCTACCCTACCAACACGCTTACCCTCGATGCAAAAGGATTCGATATTCAGAAAGTGGCACTTGTTACCGCATCGGGCAACAAAGACCTGAAGTACGAATATGACTCGATGAAACTTAATATCCAACTCAATAAAACCTATACCCGCACCGATACCTTTACCATCTTTATCCAATATACCGCCAAGCCGGACGAGTTAGATGAGAAAAACGAATACATCACCTATCAAAATAAAGGACTTTACTTTGTCAAACAGGGAGAAGATGATTCTTCAGATAACCCTCAACAATTATGGACTCAAGGAGAAACCGAAGCCGCCTCGTGCTGGTTTCCAACAATAGACCATCCAAATGAGCGAACCACTCAAGAAATCAGCATTACCGTTCCCAACAATTATTTAACCCTCTCGAACGGAAAGCTCGTTAGCTCGACCAATCAGCCCAACGGCACCCGAACCGACTATTGGAAACAAGCCCTACCTCACGCACCCTATTTGTTTACCATGGCCATTGACGAATATGTTTTGGTAAAAGATAGCTGGCGCGGGAAAGAGGTCAACTACTACCTCGATAGTACTTATGCCCATCTTGCTCATAATATCTTTGGTAATACGCCCGAAATGCTGGAGTTCTTTTCCAACAAACTCAATTACCCCTATCCGTGGGATAAATACTCGCAAGCTATTGTCTATAATTTTGTGGCAGGGGCAATGGAAAATACAAGTGCTACGCTATTTTACGATGACTTATACTATTATGGAACGCAAGAAGGAAAAAGCGATGACATTATTTCACACGAACTTTTTCACCACTGGTTTGGCGATTTGGTTACCTGCGAATCGTGGGCAAACCTACCCCTCAACGAATCCTTTGCGACCTACGGTGAATATCTTTGGTATGAGTATAAATACGGTAAAAAAGAAGCCGATATGCACATCGCAAATGATCTCTTGGATTATATAGATGAATCTCTAACAAAAAAAGAACCCCTAATCAGGTATCATCACAACGACCGCGAAGAAATGTTCGACAATCACTCCTACCAAAAAGGGGGCAGAGTGTTGCACATGCTTCGGAATTATGTAGGAGACGAGGCATTTTTTGCCTCCCTCAACCGCTACCTCACACAAAACGCCTATCAGAGTGTTGAAATACACAACCTTCGTCTTGCCTTTGAAGAAGTTACCGGCGAAGATCTTAACTGGTTTTTTGACCAATGGTTCTTAAGCAAAGGACATCCTATTCTCGACATCTCTCAGCAATACGACTCCCTAACCAATAAGTTGATTTTCGAAGTCCATCAAGCACAACCCGAAAACACCGTTTTTAGAATACCTACTTATATTGACATTTACCATGCAGATGGCACAAAAGAACGAAAAAGCATTCTTATCAACCAAGTAAACAATGTCTTTGAGTTTGGCCTAAAAAGCAAACCGGTCAATGTTGTGTTTGACCCCGACCGCGTCATCCTTTGCGAAAAACACCTTGAGCAAGATAAACACGGGTATCTGCATCAGTTTTACAACGGAAGCCATTTTTTAGACCAATTGGACGCATTGGTTAATTTGGTGGGCGAACAACAAACCGACCCAAAAGTAAGGCAGATGTATATTGATGCCATTAATAACGATTTTTGGGCGGTGCGTCAGGAAGCAATATACTATATCGAACCGTCAACCGATACTGCTCAAAACACCAAGCTTAAAAATGCTTTTGTAAATTTGCTCCATAACGACAAAAACCTTGATATAAAAACAACAGTTTTGGACAGGATGGCAGAGTTGTTTGGCGAAGATACCGATTTGTTACCGCTCTTCAACGAACTGCTTAAAGATGACCAATCCGACATCTCCCCCAGTGTGCTTTACTACTTAAATGAATTGTATCCCGATGCCGCTTTGCAACAAGCCAACAAATTGAGCCAAACCACTAACAACAACATGGCAGCCACTATTGCCGGAATATTTGCAGGTTCGGGAACGGCAGAAAATCAATCGTTTTTTGAAACCCGATTACCCGTTGTGCCCGATAATATCCTATATTCCTTTATCGACTCCTACGGTTATTTCTTAAGCCGGATGGAGTCGCCCACCTTGGTTCAAAAAGGAATCTTGACGCTTCAAAAAATAGCCTTAACCAACCCTAATTGGTGGTTAAAATTGGTAGCTACACAGCAAGTGGCTTTTGTAAAAGATGTATTTACGGATATAATCAACGAAGGCGGAAATGATAGTTTAAAACCTCTCGTCGAATCTCTTAATAACTCCCTTCAACACATCAAAAACACCGAAACAGACCCGAAACTGTTGGAACAATATACGGACTTATAGATATTGCCTATCAACCGCCTTTATTGATAAGCCGATTGATTTTAGGATGGTCTAACGCTGTCTTTATTTTTGGATACTTACCTTCGGCAAAATAAAGTCGAAAAGTACTTGGGCGGCTTGTTCTGGTGTCGTTTGATCGGTCAAGATTTCCATATCGGGTTGTAACGGCGGTTCAAACGGCGCACTGATACCGGTAAAATCGGATATTTGTCCTGCGCGTGCTTTTTTGTACAACCCTTTAACATCGCGCGCTTCGCAAACCGACAAAGGTGCATTGATATATACTTCTACAAAATCCGCTTGACCAATGATTTGTCGGGCAAGCTGACGGTTTTCGAGTGTAGGGCTTACAAATGAACAGATAGTAACCATCCCACAGTTGACAAACAGTTTGGCTACTTCGGCAATGCGCCGGATGTTTTCATGCCGGTCTGCTTCCGAAAAGCCGAGGTTGTTATTGATGCCTGTTCGGACATTGTCGCCATCTAAGACCTGTGTTAAAATGCCCTGTTGGTAGAGTAGTTGTTCTAAGGCGGTAGCAATCGTGCTTTTACCCGACCCCGAAAGTCCGGTAAGCCATACAACAATACCGGTTTGACCGAGCAGCTTTTCTTTTTCTGCTCTTTGTATGAGATGTTGAAATATTGGGTGAATATTTTCAGGCTGGTTTTTCATAGAAGGGTTATTTAGGAATGAATATACGCTTACTATACGGTTACTTTAAAAGCAAACAGCCTTGAATTACCGTTTAGAACAGGTAAATCAAGGCTGTTGTTTGCATGAAGCAGTCTTAGTAGTAAAACTTACTCTGCTACGACTTCAAAGTCAATCACATATTTCAAATCTTCGCGGAAGTAAAGCGTTGCCTGATATGCACCAAGCGTTTTTACATCTTCGTCAATCGTCAATTTACGGCGATCTACTTCAATTCCGGTTTGTTGTTTAATAGCTTCGGCAAGCTGAACATTGGTTACACTTCCGAAGATTTTTTCGGTCGTACCAACTTTCGCTCCTACTTTGATAGGATTAAGCTTAATACGCTCAGCCATCGCTTCAATTTTATGGATGACTTTTTCTTCTTTGGAACGGGTTTGACGTATGCGTTCTGCAACGATTGCTTTGTTGGCACGGTTAGCGACTAAGCCAAGTTTTTGAGGAATGAGGAAATTCCTGCCGTAGCCATCTTTTACCTTAACGGTTGCGTATTGGTCGCCCAATCCATCTACATCTTGAATGAGTATTATTTCCATGTCGATTTTTATTTTAAGTTGTCAGCAACATAAGGCAACAAAGCAATATGGCGTGCGCGCTTAATGGCTTGTGCTACTCTGCGTTGGTATTTTAATGAATTACCGGAAAGGCGGCGAGGTAATATCTTTCCCTGATCGTTAATGAATTTCATTAAAAAATCGGGGTTTTTGTAGTCAATGTAACGGATGCCCGAACGTTTGAACCGGCAGTACTTTTTAACGTTGCGTCCCAATTTGGGCGAGGTTAAGAACCTGATTTCTTTATTTGCACTCATAATTTAGTCCTCCAAGTTTTGTAGGTCATCAGAAATAACTAAGTCGTCAAAGTCGTCAACAACAGTAGCGGCACTTTTACCGCCGGTTACTTTGTTTTTCACGCCTTTTCCAATCAGGCCTTTGCGTTTTCTTTCGTTATACTCCACCGCAAATTTGTCTAATTGAGTGGTTAAGAAACGCAAAATACGCTCATCGCGTTTGTAAAAAATCTCCAATTTAGCAGTAGATTCGCCGGGGGCGGAATATTCCAATACTAAATAAAACCCGGTGGTTTTCTTTTTAATGGGGTAAGCAAGTGATTTAATGCCCCAGAAATCGGTGTGAACGATTTCGCCACCTTGGGCTTTAATCAACTCTTGGTAATCGCCTACCACTTTTTCCACCTCTTCCTTAGTAAGGACAGGGGTGAAGATCAGCACGCATTCGTACGATTTAAGCATGTTTAAATGAAATTGTTGAAAAAATTACATGTTTAGTAATAAAAGGCCTGCAAAGGTACATTATTTTCTGTAGTTCTACCAATCTCACAAAAGAAATTGTAGCAAAAAACAAGTATTTTTTGGATAGCTATTCTTTGTGGGTAATCCCCTTGTGGAATATTCCACAAAGCAAAAAGCCACGCAATAAACACATGCGTGGCTTTTTGTTTGTTAATGCGCGAATGCCATTCTCAAGGGCAATTGCTGAGATTAAAATCTGGGGCAATAAACCGGTGCTCGTTTTTTACATTCTGCCATTCTTCCGGCAAAACTCAATGCTAACTCTATACCGCCTTGGCTGTTAGAGGCTTGTTTGAGCGGAGAAATGTTGATGTCGTAAGAGAACCCGAAGCGGAATCCTTTAAAGTCAACGCCGAGCATGAAAACGATTGCATCTTCCCATCTGTACCAACTACCTACATAGATAGAGGTATTGTCAGAGTCATTTCTGCGATAGCGGTTGCCTTGTGCGAAATGGAAACCAAAAGCAGTTCCAAAAATAATTTCACGGCTGGCACTTTGGTTCATATATAAAACACTTGGAGAAAGGCTGAACTGATCGGCTAAAAATACATTACCACCACCATGAAGCACCATTCTTCCGTCCAATAAATTAGGCTCTACGTTTAACACTTCTTCAACCAAGAACGATTCTTTGGGTTTGGTGAAGTGATAATAAGAACCGCCAAGATAGAAATTGGCTTTATCGTTGGGTGAACCGGAAAGCACAGCACCACCTGCAAGGTCAAAATAACTAAACTTATTACTTTGGAACGGCTCGCCATTTGGCAAAGTAGGATCAAAGGTTAAGTCAGAATTAATTTGGTTCTCGAAGAACAGGTTTTGAATGTTGATGGATTTTTGCTTAATCGCGGCTTGAATTCCCGCAGAAAGCATAAAACGCCTGTCAGAAGTAAGCCCTTTGTGATAGGCTGCCGAAAGCATGGCACTCATATCATTTAAGATACCATCGCCAGAACGGTCATTGTAAAAAGCAAAACCTACACCCACATGATCAGATCCTAATTGACAACCTAATAAGGAAGCATCAATAGAAGCCGCAATCGTTGAGTAAGGAGCAGGGATAGATGCCCATTGGTTTCGATAAGTAAGTGCTACTCGATAGTGTTCACTTACGTTACCGGTCATAGCCGGATTGAGCAATAATGGGGCAGAGTAGAACTGCGAAAAGTGGATGTCTTGTGCTTGAACGGCACGCAGGGTTGTTAACAAAGCAACAACAAGTAGTAGGCGGGTAAAAATCTTCATCATTCGCGCTATTTTATTGTTTCAAAAATTCGGTTTAATCGTGCCAAAATACGACAATTGTTTCCAACTTTGGTAATTGACCATACAAAAATAGTTCTTTCGATGTAAAAAAGTAGTTAAAGCTAAAAAAATATTCTCAAACTAGCTCGGTTAGTAGTCTATCTTACAAAATGTGGCGATTTGGTGTTAAAAATTCGCTAATCTCCATTTCCGTTCAAATTGCTTTTTACTAATCTTCCAACGCAGCCGTAATACATATATTTAGAGGCTGTTTCCCTAATTCTTACACAAGAAATAAATGTTTGGGTCAACTCTTTTTGCGTGATTATGAACGCAAGCTACAAACTATTATTTCCTTACCTCTCTTCTTCTCTCCTATAATCACTTTTTAGTCGTTATACGGACAAAAGGCGAACCCCGCATCACTCTGTCCCGATATGACAAAAAGACAAAGGTAGTTATAGGGGCTTTTATAGACGTTTTTAAACTCTTCGACACGGGCAGGACTGATAATTCGTTTGTTGATAAACTCTTCAATTAAAGATACATTGATGTTCCAATCAGATTGAACTACATCGGATACAATAATTGGCCGTCCTAGTTGAAGGGCAGGTTCTTTGTGAAGCACAAAAATAGGATGCTTTGAGATGTTTTGGTCAATAACCTGCATGGCTATTTCTACAAGGTATTCTTGGTAAATGCGCACATCTCGTTGCACGCTTTCTAACAGTTCTTCGGGAATAGAGAGCATGTTTAAAATTCGTTTTGAAGCACAAATGTAAGGAAACCGATAATATCTTGTGATTAGTCCGTCTCATTTCCTACAAGTTTGCCCTAACATTCAAAAATAAGGGGCATGGATTTATTGGGTTTTGATGGACGATCTCACCTAAAGAAACTCAGCAATCTCGCCGATGATGTTGATTTTCGCAGGTCAACGCGAGGCAAATCCGTCAAAATTTACGGTTGGCTAAACAACATTGTGGGTTGACAAATCTTCCTATCAAAGCAATAAACAACCCTTGCAGGTGGGATTTACCGAAAAACAAGGGCGCAAAAACCTAAAACACGTTGACAATAACTTATTGCAGGGGTGTTTTGGAAAAAAAATGGGGCATCAAAAACCCTTGCAGGTTGAAAAAGTATCAAATCAAGGGCAATAAGGCAATTTGATACACGATAAATTTTTCAATGCAGGGGTGAAATAACCTTTTGCAAAGGGACTTTGCTCCTTTGTAAAGGGGCAATGTGTTTTTGCAAAGGAACAATTTGACCGTCAAAATGATGGAAAGCGGTATAGGAAGGGGGGCGTGTGTTGTCAATCGAGTCGGATTGATATTTCAATGAACTTGCGAAAGCGGCTTGAACCGCACGAATTTCAATTGCCTGACAAACAAGATGAACGAAATGGAGATTCTTAAAAGTTCGGAGTATCGCTTTTCATTGGACTAAAGCATTGTTTCATAAGACTTGCAGCCGATTTCACTTTTATCCAATTTGGGTCAGTATCTTGCAGGCACAAATCGAAATACAATGTCTTCAACACCCCTTACCGGATGGCTTCAACGTCAAAACAATGTTGTTTTTGCTGCTTATGCCATCATTGCCGCTTTTGGCACCTACTTCTGTATGTATGCGTTTAGGAAGCCTTTTTCGGTAGCCACCTACGAGGGATTGAGCTTTGCCTTTGTTGATTACAAGATATGGCTCATCGTTGCTCAAGTCATCGGTTATACGCTATCGAAATTTACCGGCATCAAGGTCATTTCCGAATTGGGTAGCGGTAACCGTGCAAAACTGTTGCTATTGCTCATTGGCGTGGCTGAATTAGCACTATTGCTGTTTGCTGTTGTTCCCGTACCCTATAATATAGTATGCCTGTTTTTGAACGGCATCCCCTTGGGCATGATTTGGGGAATCGTGTTTTCTTACTTAGAAGGCAGGCGTTTTTCTGAGATATTGGGTGCCGGCTTGAGTGTGAGCTTTATTGTTGCTTCGGGGGCGGTAAAGACGGTCGGGAAGATGGTAATGACCAATTGGGGCGTTTCGCAGTTTTACATGCCCTTTGTTACCGGGCTTATCTTTTTAATTCCGATGTTGCTGTTTACCTACCTTCTCAACCAATTACCCCCGCCAACACCCGAAGACGAAGCCCTTCGCACCAAACGCCAACCGATGAATGCCGATGACCGCAAACGATTTTTCGGCAACTTCGCTTTTGGATTCATCGTGTTAGTCGGTTTTTATATCCTGTTGACAGCTTTCCGCGATTTTAGGGATAATTTTGCCGCCGAACTTTGGAGTGCTTTGGGATATGGCGATACGCCCTATATTTTTACAGTATCAGAAATACCGATTGCCATTTCAGTTTTGGCCATACTAGGTGCTACCATGTTTATCAAAAGCAATATTAAAGCACTCATGGTCTATCACTTCCTGATATTGGGAGGGGCTGCTACTATTGGTATCAGCACTTGGTTATACCAAGCCGGTATCTTGCATCCCGCAATTTGGATGACACTCACGGGCTTTGGACTTTATATTGGATATGTCCCTTTTGGTTGTGTCTTTTTTGACCGGCTTATTGCGGCGTTTCGCTACACTGGCACTTCAGGGTTTATGATATACGTAGCCGATGCATTTGGTTATTTAGGCAGCGTTGGAGTGGTACTCTACAAGAACTTTGGGCAGGCCGACTTGAGTTGGCTCAATTTCTTTATTGCTTCTGCTTATGTGTTATCGGCAACGGGTGTGGTGGCAATGTTGGCTTCTATTAGGTTCTTTTCAAGAAAACACAAGCAAACGTTCGCTTAATCAAAATCCAATAACCCTCTTCCTGATTTAACGATACGATCCTCTGTTTTCAAGGTTTTCATAATTTTGTCCAATACCCCGTTGATAAAGTTTTTGCTGCCGGGGGTACTATACAATTTGGCTACCTCAATATATTCGTTGATGGTAACCTTTGTGGGGATGGTGGGGAAGTACAAAAACTCGCAAAGAGCCATCTTTATCAAAATGATGTCCACTTGGGTGAGGCGGTCAATATCCCAATGTTGCAGTTGTGGTTGTATGAGGTCTATCAACTCCTGATTGTATTGCAAAACATATTTCAAAAGCGACTGGCAAAAATCCATTTTCTCGCTCCAATCTTCGGGTTCCGAAAAAATATGCAACGTACTAATATTGTCTTTTTTGCCGAATTGGTAAATCAATGTTTTGATGGTATCGGCAACGATGATGGCATCGTCATCCCAATTGTTGAAATGCTCTTCAATATGCGAGGTAAAGTTCTCGTCTTTGTAAAGGAAGTTGAACAAGTAAAGCACAATCGCAGCATGTTCGGATGTGGTGGGTGCGCTGAGTTGTGCATATTGAAGATACCGCGTATCTTTGCTAAACGCTTGGTAGATTAGTTTCACCACCTCGTTGTCCAACAACGGTAAAAGTTTCTCGCGTTTAACGAACTCGGTAAACCCTGTATCGGTATGCAATTTTTGTATCAACGGATTGTTAAACAGTTGCAAACTAAGGCTTTTGTCTTCGGCAGTCGGCAGGTGTTTCATTGCGCGCCGCTGTTTGTCTGTTTTCACATAGCTGCCTACTTCGCGCAGCAACAATAAGATATAATGGTAGAGGTGGTGTGTTTTATCAATATTCTGTATCAGTTGTCGTTTAGCAGAGTCGAAAATATGATTTTCTTTCTGTTCGCAACCATATACTATTTGCATCACTTTTATTCGCAGGTGTCTTCGGGAAAGCATAAGAACTGTCTAAATTGAAATATCGGCAAAGGTACGCATTTTTTTTGCCGACATTCAAATTTATTCTTAACTTGTTCGTCAATCATGCAACCACTTGATGATAGAATGGCTACGTAAGTTGTTATTGACAAACAGACCGCTACCAAAATTGGATTTAACCATACAACATGTATAAAATACTTAACGGCGTATTATATTCCTTCCCTGTTCAGTTGCTGATTTTGCATATTAAAAGGAACAAGCTGCTGCTATCGTTTTGGTTTTTGCTGTTTGCTTTGGTAACAAACGCTTTTTTGCGAAGAGTTGGCGGTGCCTATTTGTTTTTAGACCCTGAGTACTTGGGCGTGGTAAACTTTTGGGGATTCTTTTGGGTAGGGTTGTCTTTCGGGTTTTTCTTGATTTCTTGGAACATCGCCACCTATATGAGCAATAGTTTCCGTTTCCCTTTCCTCGGAACGCTCCACAGCCCTTTTTACCATTTTTGTATCAATAACGGACTTATTCCCCTTGCTTTTATTGTAACCTACTTCATTTCAATAGCCCGGTTTCAGGAGGATTTCGAGTTTAAACCCCTTATTGCTACTTTGGAGTATTTCGGCGGGTTTTTGGCCGGCAGCCTTTTGATGATCTTGTTGTTTTCAGTCTATTTTTACCTGACTAACTCCAACCTGAATAAAATTTTAGATGCCATCAAACGCATCGAAAAATTAGACCTGACTTCTAAAAAAAGCACCTCCTCCATTCGCACCAATAGACGTGGAGGCATCAGCAGTGCCTATAAAAGACAAACAAAAACCGCCAAACCTTCGGAATGGCCGGTTCATTATTTTATCAATCAACGCCTAAGCATCAGGCGGGTTCGACATACCGAACATTATACACGGCAGAGCTTATTGGCCGTTTTTCAACAAAACCATACCAACGCTTTGATTGTACAAGGGGTTGCCCTTACTATACTCATGCTCTTGGGTTTGTTGATGGACAGACCCACTTTTCAAATACCCGCTGCTGCAAGTGTATTCCTCATCTTTTCTGTATTAGTCGGTTTGTTGGGGGCTTTTACCTATTGGATGCGCAGTTGGCGAACGCTGGGTTTGTTGATTTTACTGATTATTCTCAACTACTTTACCCGATACGACATTTTCAATTACGACACAAAGGCTTATGGGCTAAACTACAACTGCGAGCCGGCAATCTATAATTCTGCCACCATTTCGCAAATGGCTGATACGGCACATATTCATCGCGATAGGGAGCAGACCCTTCAAACCTTAGAAAAGTGGAAAGAAAAAAACAAACCGCTTACGCCCGAAGGGCATCAACCCGATATGATTATTATCAACCTCAGTGGCGGCGGATTGAGGGCTTCCCTTTGGAGTATGACCGTGCTGCAAATGCTCGACAGCCTGTTGAATAGCACCCTGCTCGACCGAACCACCCTGATTGCCGGTGCTTCGGGTGGAATGTTAACCGGTGCATATTTGCACGAACTCCACTATTTACAAAAAACAAGCGATGCCGGCATATCCCTCCACAACCCAATCTACGCCGATTATATGGCCGAAGATTATCTCAACGCCTTGATATTTTCAGTAGCCACCAACGACTTGTTTTACCCCTTTCAGTCTTTTAAAACTGCAGGCTACACGTACCGAAAAAACAGAGCTTATATCTTTGAAAAACAATTGGCACGAAATACTAAAGGCATCATCAACATGGATAACCGCCGTATTTCCGACTATTACGAAGCGGAAAAAAACGCCCTAATTCCGATGCTCGTGCTCTCTCCCACCATCGTTACCGATAGGCGAAAGCTGTTCATCTCCTCTCAACCTGTCAGTTATCTGACCCGTTCCTATAACCGGTTTGATTTTACCCACGACTCCTTTGAAACAGATGGCGTTGACTGTGCCCAATTCTTTGCCAAACAAGACGGCGGTAATTTGTTGCTGAGTTCTGCCATGCGCATGAATGCTACGTTTCCCTATATCCTACCTTCTACTTTCATGCCCAGCCAACCTTCGGTAGAAGTGATGGATGCAGGTTTTAGAGATAACACCGGTTTTGAAACCACTTATCGTTTTCTATATTTTTTTAAGGATTGGATTAACCAAAACGTGGGTAATGTCATCGTGGTTTTTGCCCGTTCTGACGAAAAAGACCGGAGATTAAAATTCCATCCCGAAAGCCTGATAGCCAAAGTAGTTAAACCCGCTACGGTGTTTATGACCAACGAAATACAAGATAATTATGCCGACTATATGGCGACCATCACTGACGAAGCGTTGAACGGTAAACTGCAAGTCATTAACTTTGAATACGAACCCACCGCCAACAGCCAAAAAGCTGCCTTGAGTCTTCACCTCACCACCAAAGAAAAGCTAGACATCAGAAACGCCCTAAACAACGAACGCAATCAACGCAACCTGAAAGAAATGATGAAAGTTATGAATAGTGAATAGTGAATAGTGAATAGTGAATAGTGAATAGTGAATAGTGAATA
>CALCIK010000039.1 GCA_937907475.1 uncultured Bacteroidota bacterium
ATATCTCGGTATGGCATCCCGTTACGTAAGTATAAGTATCCGACGCCGTGTAAGTAGTACTGTTTACCGGCCAAGTATAGCTATCACATGCGGTAATGGTGGTGGTATTGGACGTGCTCGCTTCTTCAGTAATGGTAATAGAAGCCGTTGCAGTACAACCACCCGAACTGGTAATGGTGACGGTATAAGTGCCGGCTGTGGTGAAACTATTGGCGGCAGTAGTGGGGGTTGTCCCGCCACTCCAAGCATAGCTGCTTCCACCTGTGGCGGTTACGCTAATGGAGGTGGTGATGCAGGTGAGTATGGTAGTGCCGGTGTTATTGGTGATGTCGGCTGTGGGCGACGTATTGTTGGTAGTGATGGAAATGCTTGCCATAGCTGTACATCCACCCGAATCGGTTACGGTTACGGTATATGTGCCGGCAGTGGTGAAGCTGTTTGCAGCAATAGTGGGAGTTGCCCCGCCACTCCAAGCATAGCTGCTTCCACCTGTGGCGGTTACGCTAATGGAGGTAGTAGTACAGGTGAGTATGGTAGTGCCGGTGTTATTGGTGATGCCGGGTGTTGGTAAAGCATTCACTGTTACCGCCTGACTTGCCGAAGCGGTACAGCCATTGTTAATCGTTACCGTAACCTTGTATGTACCGGCTGCGTTTACCAACAAACTGTTGGTCTCACTCAAACAGGTTTCGACAAATTTCATCACTGTGGTTTTGTAGTCGTTTCCTTCGTCTTGATAAGCTACATAAGGGGTGCTGCCGTTAAAGGCTAAACTTTGATAACTGGCAAGCCCGGCAGAGAAACCTGCGCTACCCACCGTTTCCCAAGCCGTGCCGTTGAATTTCATTACGGTGGTTTTGTCGGAGTTTCCTGCGTCATAATAAGCCACATAAGGGGTGCCATCGTTAAAGGCTAAACTTTGATAACTGGCAAGACCGGCGGAGAAACCTTCACTGCCCACTGTTTCCCAAGCCGTGCCGTTAAATTTCATTGCAGTAGTTTTGAAGCCGTTTCCGTGGTCCCGATAAGCCACATACGGATCGCTTCCATTAAAGGCTAAACTTTGAAAATCGGCAACCCCGGCGGAGAAACCTGTGCTGCCCACTGTTTCCCAAGCTGTGCCGTTGAATTTCATCACCGTAGTTCCGAAACCGTTTCCTCCGTCCCGATAAGTCACATAAGGGGTGCTACCGCTAAAGGCCAAACTTTGATCTATGGCAACATCGGCTGAGAAACCTGCGCTGCCCACTGTTTCCCAAGCTGTGCCGTTGAATTTCATCACTGTGGTTTTGTTGCCATTTCCCGCGTCCTGATAAGCCACATACGGGATGCTACCGTCAAAAGCTAAACTTTGATAACCGGCAATTCCGGCAGAGAAACCTGCGCTGCCCACGGTTTCCCAAGCAGTGCCGTTGAATTTCATCACCGTGGTTCTATCTCCGTTTCCTCCGTCCTGATAAGCAACATACGGGGTGCTGCCGTTAAAGGCTAAACTTTGATATTCGGCAACATCTGCGGAGAAACCTGCGATGCCCACCGTTTCCCAAGCCGTGCCGTTGAATTTCATCACCGTGGTTCTGTTGCCGTTTCCCCCGTCCTGATAAGCCACATACGGGGTGCTTCCGTTAATAACTAAACTTTGATAATTGGCAAGTCCGGCAGAGAAACCTGCGCTGCCCACCGTTTCCCAAGTGCCGGTGCTGTTGTTGTCTGTCCAACAGTAAGTGGCACCCGGCTGCTCCGGTATGCTGAGGGTGGTGTTGTCGCCTTCGCAGAAGGAGGTAGCACCGGAAATGACGGGGGTGATGGGTGGTGTAATATCTTCAGTGATGGCAATAGAAGCCGTTGCCGTACAGCCATTCGAACCGGTGACTGTGACGGTATAAGTGCCGGCAGTGGTGAAACTGTTAGTGGCAGTAGAAGGGGTTGCTCCTCCGCTCCAAGCATAGCTGCTTCCGCCTGTGGCGGTTACACTAATAGATGTGGTGATGCAGGTGAGTATGGTCGTTCCGGAGTTATTGGTAATGCCTGCGGTGGGCGGCGTATTGTTGGCGGTGATGGTAATAGAAGCCGTTGCGGTACATCCACCCGAATCGGTTACAGTTACGGTATATGCGCCGGCAGCGGTGAAAGTATTGGCGGCAGTAGTAGGAGTAGCCCCACCACTCCAGGCATAGTTGCTTCCGCCTGTTGCGGTTACGCTAATAGAGGTTGTGATACAGGTGAGTATGGTCGTTCCGGAGTTATTGGTGATGCCTGCGGTGGGCGAAGCAACCGCAACAGTTTGACTTGACGAAACAACAGAGAAAGAATTTACTTTTATCGGACTGTTTTGATTGGTATTGTTTCCAATTCCTAATTGCCCAAAATCATTCCTTCCCCAAGCCCATAGCGTTCCATCGGTTTTTAGTGCAAATGTATGCTCGAACCCTGCGAAAGCACTTGCCCAATTGTTGGCTATGCCTATTTGTACGGGGCTGTTTTGATTGGTATTGTTGCCAATTCCTAATTGCCCATAAAAATTGTATCCCCAAACCCATAGTGTCCCATCTGTTTTTAGTGCAATAGTGTGGTTAGCCCCTACTGAAGCACTAGCCCAGTTGTTTGCTATGCCTATTTGTACGGGGCTGTTTTGATCGGTATTGTTGCCAATTCCTAATTGCCCATATAAATTGTGTCCCCAAGCCCATAGCGTTCCATTGGATTTCAGAGCAGTAGAGTGGTAGCCCCCTGCCGCAATACTTGACCAATTGTTGGCTATGCCTATTTGTACGGGGCTGTTTTGATTGGTATTGTTGCCAATACCTAATTGCCCATAAAAATTGTATCCCCAAACCCATAGTGTTCCATCTGTTTTTAGTGCAATAGTGTGGGAGATACCTGCCGCAATACTTGACCAATTGTTGGCTATGCCTATTTGTACGGGGCTGTTTTGATTGGTATTGTTGCCAATACCTAATTGCCCATAAAAATTGTATCCCCAAACCCATAGTGTTCCATCTGTTTTTAGTGCAATAGTGTGGGAGATACCTGCCGCAATACTTGACCAATTGTTGGCTATGCCTATTTGTACGGGGCTGTTTTGGTCGGTATTGTTTCCAATGCCTAATTGTCCATTATTGTTAAAGCCCCAAGCCCATAGTGTTCCATCGGTTTTCAAAGCAATAGTGTGGTAGATACCTGTCGCAATACTTGCCCAATTGCTGGCTATGCCTATTTGTACGGGGCTGTTTTGACTGGTATTGTTGCCAATTCCTAATTGCCCCAAATCATTCCTTCCCCAAGCCCATAGCGTTCCATCGGGTTTCAGAGCAATCGTGTGGCCGAAGCCAGTCGAAACACTTGCCCAATGATTTTCAACCGTTATCGAATAGGCAACCGTTCCACCGGTGCCGGCGGTGGCGGGGTTGAAAGTGGCTGTCCCGTTTCCGTTATCGGTAATGCCGGGTCCAGAGAAGGTGCCGTTTGGCGCTTGACTGCCGGTGAGCGTAACGGAGGCATCGGTAGCGCAGTAGGTGCTGTTTAGCCCGGTGAAGTATAATAAGGTAATCGTAATAGAAGCCGTTGCCGTACATCCACCCGACCCGGTAACTGTGACGGTATAAGTACCAGCAGCTGTGAAGCTATTGGCAGCAGTAGTGGGCGTTGCCCCGCCACTCCACGCATAGCTGCTTCCACCTGTTGCGGTTACGTTAATGGAGGTAGTGATGCAAGTGAGTATGGTCGTTCCGGTGTTGTTGGTAATGCCTGCAGTGGGCGGCGTATTGTCGGCGGTGACGGCAATAGAAGCCGTTGCCGTACACCCACCCGAATCGGTAACGGTTACGGTATAAGTGCCGGCAGCGGTGAAACTGTTGGCGGCAGTAGTGGGAGTTGCCCCACCACTCCACGCATAGCTGCTTCCGCCTGTTGCGGTTGCGCTAATGGAGGTAGTGATGCAAGTGAGTATGGTCGTTCCGGTGTTGTTTGTAATGCCTGCGGTGGGCGGTGTATTGTCGGCTGTGATGGTAATAGAAGCCGTAGCGGTACATCCACCGGAACCGGTTACGGTTACCGTATAAGTGCCGGCAGTGTTGAAGCTATTCGCAGCAGTAGAAGGAGTTGCCCCGCCACTCCATACATAGCTGCTTCCACCTGTAGCGGTTACATTGATGGAGGTAGTAGAGCAGGTGAGTATGGTCGTTCCGGTGTGGTTGGTGATTCCGGCAGTGGGAGCAGATAACGTAACAGCAACCGATGCGGTTTTGGTACAGCCGCTCACAGTTTCGGTTACGGTAACAGTATAGGTTTTGTTGACGGTCAATCCATTGCCCATTGGGTTGGCGATGTTGGTGGACGACAGGGTAGCAGGTAAGGTAGGGCTTTCACTCCAAAGATATGCCAATGTTCCGCCGGAGGGGGTAAACTTCCATGCTTCGGGGCTGGCAGAGGGAACACTCCATAAGGGGCTGTTGTTGTTGCGCCCTGTGGGGGCATATCCCAAACTGCCTGTACTGTTTTCGATGCCAACTGCGTGGGTGCTTAGCGTGGGATCGGTGATTTCAGTGAGATGGATTTCGATATGGTTATCGTTCTCAAACAGTTGTATCTGACCGGAAACAACTCCATTATTGTCAGCACTATTGTAAAACTTGACGTTGGTATATTGTATCACCCAGCGGCGATTGGGCGTTACTCCGGTGGTGAAATAGGTAACTGCGCCGCCACCTGTAACGTTAAGGTCATCGTGGCAAATGGCAATATAATTGTTGGGTGTAGTTCCGTTGGGAATTGTTTCGTTGAAAGGTGAACCGACAGGCTGTCCGGTGGTAAACGAAGCAAAGCCATTGGTGTGAATATATATAGTGCTGTACTGTATTCCGAAGTACTCGAACGTAAAAGGCATGGCTATTGCGGCACGACCATCGTCATCATCACCGTTAGAGAAGGTAACGGTGGTTGGAGATACAGGGGTAATAAAACTATAAGGAGTTGATGAGACAGTATAGGCAGTGGTGTTGCCGCCTGTGGCATTGAGTTGGGTGTTGCCGCCAAAACATACCGTAGTAGGTGTGGCAGCAGCACCGGCAGTCATCGCAAGCTCGATGGTAACTGTTCGAGAAGCCAAAGCCGAACATCCCAAAGCATTTGATACTATAACATTATAGGTGGTATTTACCGTAGGACTTGCTGTTACAGTGGCAGTATTGTCTGCCGAAAGCCCGGTGGAAGGAAACCAAAAATATCCTACACCCCCGGAAGCGGTTAATTCAACAGACCCTCCTCCTCCACAAATCGGTGCTACGGCAGGGCTGATGCTTGCTATCGGATTGGCATTGACCGTAACTGTTAACTCGTTGGAATATCCCACCACCGGTCCATTGGAACAGGTAACCCGCAAACGATAATACCACACGCCGACTATCAAATTACCGGTGATGTAAGAGGTAGTAGTAGCTCCGATTCCACCTGCGACATCGGCAAAACCAACTCCGCCGCCTGTGCTCGACACTTCCCATTGATAGGTAATACCAAGCGCTACTGTTGCGTCAAAGGCGTTCATAGTAGCGGTTGATCCTTCGCACAATGTTTGAGGTGCGGGGGTAATGTTGCCGCCGGTTGCGGTGGTACAAAGATTTAAGATAAATGCCCCAACATCGTTATCGGGAGTGCGGGGCAAACATTCGGCATCTACGGTCAGGTAGGCGGGGGGAGCTACTCCTGCTCCGTTTAGAAGAATACTGTTGGAGTGCAGGTCGGTTATATTGTTTACAAAGGCAGGATTGACACTTTGGGAGGCGGTTTCTAAGCCTGCCGGTGACATTGCGCCTGTCCATGCCGCCACAGTATTGTAAGGAGTGGCATTGCCAATTCCGATATGTCCCGATGTGCCCAAGTCGTTGGCAATATAGAAGTTGTTGTTGTTGGAGGTGGTGCCGGCAGGGCCGAATGTGGTACCGGAGGTAGAAACGATGCAGGAATGTTTGGCGGTGGCTCCTTGTGCTGCGGTAAAATTAGCAAAGATGTTGTTGCGCAAGGTAAAAACAGGTCCACTCGTGGTTGCAATCTCGAAACAGGAACTTGAGATATTGGGCGATGCTGACCCGTTGATGCTCACTGTGTTATTGTATATTTCGTATGTTTGGGAGGCGCTGCCGCCGGTGCCTCTGATGTGCAATCCTTTGATAGTTCGGGTAGCAGATGCGCTACCGGTATAACCCGATAAGATTTCGGAGATTTGGTTGTTGTAAATACGTGCGGTATTTGTGCCGGATGATGCATGGGAAGCGGAGATGCCGGAAATGCCTGTTGTACCGGAAGTACTGCTGTTTCGGATGGTTTGCACTTTGTTGTTGTAAACCGATGCCGTTCCTTGAAACAATTCGAGGAAAATACCATCGGTTTGTCCGGTTGAAGTTACGTTCCTCACGACATTGTTAAATATTTTGACCCCTGATTGGAAGGTAGCCCGAATACCATAAGATCCGATACTGCCATTCCCAATATCGTTGGGGGTATTCGGATCTCCTATGGAGTTATAGGTGGTACAAGTAGCGGTGCCGATTTCGCAACTAATGTCCGGGAATGTTGCGATTCCGTTTAAATTAACGCCGGCATAACTATTGCGCACATTGATGTTGTAATAACGGTTGAAACTATTAGCGCCTGCTGATGATACGGGTGGAGCAGTTCCATTCTGCAATATGCCCTTAGAATTTGTATTTAAACGGTTAAGCGTAATGGTCACATTTTGTATCAGGTTGTTCGTTGCCCCATTTGTATCATAAAGGTTGGATACTTTAATACCTATATCTAAATAGACCGGCGTAGCATAAGGAGAAGCGGATTGAGTAATGTTGAGGTTTTTAATCGTTGTAAAATCTGTTCCGGCCAACATGACGATAGGCTCCGTATCACTTGTTGACAAAGCCTGAAGTGTAGTTGTTGAACTCCCTGCCACAGTGAAAGTCGCTCCACCCCCAGAATAGGAAATGGTAGAAGTGTTGTTGCCGTCTAAAATCAGTTGACTACCCGAACTTGTTCCGGTAATGGCATCTAAGGCAAGGGGGAAATAATTGCCTTCAGCAACAGTGTGATTGGCATCGGTCAGGCTCAAAGTTACCGCACCGTTGATACCTCTTTGATTTAAAGCTGCAAAAGCCTGACTGAGATTGGCATAGTTGCCTCCCGAACCAACAGTATAGGTGCCTGCTGGGATAGTGCTCAATGTGCCGGAGTAGGGAACGAAGCGAAGATGGTAAAGCGTGGTAAATTGACTGGCGTTAAGACAAGCATTTCCTATCGTCCTTGAACCCGAAGCCCCGTCAATATAGTTGCCAAGACCGCCGGCACCCCATTCTAACCCTATCGAAGCACTTTCGCCGGAATTACTACCGCTCAAAGCCCCTGTACGACTTCCATACCAAAACTCAATGATGTTGGAGGTTTCGTAAAGCTTTACCTGATAAGCCAACGTAACTGTCGAACTGATATAATAAGAAAGGATGTCAATAAATTCTATGGTCAATACCCTATTAGGCGTAGTTCCGCTGATTACATAGTTTGCACCGCCGATTTGCATTCCGGTATCGTCAAACCAAGGGGCAATACAAACATTTGGAGCGTTGGTGCCAAACAGATTTAAATTAACTGCTGACTGAGACAATGATGTGCCTGTATTCAATCCTATCCATCCATTGGTACACACCTGAAAATTGGTATAAGCAGTGCCGCCGTATGTAAATGAAAAAGGTAAGGCCACATTACCCGATATCTCATCATCGCCGGTAACCGAAATTGGCGTGCCCCCACTATTGGCAGCGTATGTGCCTGTAAAAGCTGTGCGCTCGTATTGCGTAAATGCGCCCAACACCGTATAGCTAAAGTTGCTGTTGCCGTTGTTGTTAATTTTGATTGTGGACAAATCGTAGTTAGTGCCGATGCTTGCAGCCGTTAAAGTACTGGAAAAAATGTAGTATTGAACAGTTGTTGCTGCCACAAAAGGAGGAATATTTGCGTAAGCCGATGTGCCATTGACTACCGCCTGAACCAAAGTGGAACTTGCAAAATTGTTGATGGTATAGCGCACATAAAACCGCTCCTCAGCCGAAGGCGATGCGCTAAGATTGAAGCGAACCATCACTCCAGATGATGCGCTGACATTCGCCGCACCGGGAAATTGCTGTATGCCGTTGATGGCAACGGGATCGCCGGTGGTTTCCATGATGACAAACTTCGTATTGACATACCCTTGGTCCCACCAATTCATGGTGTACCAACGGTTGTTGGTAAACGTGCAGTTATTATTTGGCTGACCCGCGCCAATAAACACATCGCTGATGGTGTTGAGCGTTGTAGAGGTAACGCCGCCCCATTTATTGCTGTAGGGAGTGCCGGTAGGGCCGGAGGTAAACAGGTAATCGTGATTACCCCCAACAATATTGCCTCCGCTTGCTGCCGCCGAAAACGTGGTTTGCCAAATCCGTTGTCCCAACAAAGACGGATGCACATTGAGTTGCCCGCCCGCCACTTGGGAGGCATTTCCAAACTTAACATTGGTCGGTGGGTTGGCAAACCCATTATATGCACCCGGCATGTTCAACCCTTCGGGTTCAAATATTTGGGCAAAAAGAGCGCTGTTTGTCAGTAAAACAAAAGCGATTACCCAAGTAAATCGGGTATTGAAATTAGTCATAAATGCACGGTGAATAGGGTGTGAATTGTTTGTCATGTCGGAGTAGGATTTTACATTATTAATACTGTTTGCGAATGCCAATGCCAATCGTTAACGAGACATTCGATAGTAGCGGTAAATTTAGCAATAATATTATTTACTATCCTATTGATATGCCATAGTTTTGTTAAGAAATGATGGTTTTTTACAAGTCCCACGCCATTGTCAGCATCTTCAGCGATGATTGAAAAGAAGAATTTACGATTGACGATTGAATACATCACCCCGCCGTTGTCAATATCTCTATTGACGATTAACATTTTTTACCCAACATGATACAAATTGTTATCAAAACATGAATTTGGTTAATTTAATTGCTGCGATATCTTCGAGCGAATGACAGTAAGTTCATCAACGGGGCGGCGGGTGAGTAAAAAAACATCTAATATCAACCTCACAATAAATCAGTAAATAGAGGCCAGTATTAAACCCCTATCAGCATTCAAACTGCTGACAGGGTTAACTATAAAAATATCCAACCTAATTCATCCCTCACCAAAACAAGACAAATCCTTTACCAACACCGCCCGTCAGATTAAAGCGGCAATAGAGGCGTACCGTAAACCACAACTAAAAGCATAGATTTGGGGGCATTACCTCTGGCGGTTGGTGGGGGGGTGTTTCCACCGGCTATTCGTGTTTTTGTAATGGTTTGTAGGTAGAGACGCGGCGCGCCACGTCTCTACATGCGAGGCGATTTAGTTAAAACGGATAATCGTTTTGTTTGCACAAATATTCCGCAACCTTTCGGCGCAGTTGGATGGGGTTTACGTCATACCGGGGCAACAGCCGGTTGAGTAAGGTCATCAGCAGGGTTTTCTCTGCGCCTGTGGCAAAACCTGTGATGGCATCTTCTCCCGCTTTTCGGGCTTTGTTGACCGACTCGTACAGGTAAATGCGGGCTAAATTCCTTTTCATTTTATAGGCTTCCGATTTTTTACCCTCATCGGCAATGCTCAGTTTTTCGATGCGCAGCCAAACCGATTCGCTCACATACGCCTCTGCCAACATATCGGCAAGCAGCAGCACGATTTCCTGTTGATCGGCAAGTTCTAATTTGAGTTTTTGAGCAGCGCGTAGCCCCACCATCAAAAAGGCATCTTTCAGGTTTTGTACCAATTGTTTTTCGCGGGCAAATTTATCGCTGCTTGTTGAGGGAAGGGTGCCTTTTAACAGGTGCAGGGGTAGGCTTTTCAGGGATGCCTGAAGGTCAATTTCTTTGTTCTTAAACGCGCGTTTAAACAATTCGGCAACCGACAACATGCGGTTGATTTCGCTTGTGCCTTCGTAAATGCGCGTAATACGGGCATCGCGATAGCCTCGCTCAATGCCGGTTTCAACGGCATATCCCATGCCGCCATGAATTTGCAAGGATTCATCCACCACATAAGTAACCACTTCGGAGGCATGGACTTTCATGATTGAACATTCGACAGCAAACTCCTTGATGGCCAACAGTTTGGCTTGGGAGGGGTCAACTCCTTGTGCGACAAGCTCTTTGCATTTCAGGTCTATATTGTAGCCGGTGCGGTAAGTAGCCGATTCGGCGGCAAAAGTCCGGGCAGTGGCTTCAGCCAATTTGTGTTGGATGGCACCAAAAGTGGCAATAGGTTTACCAAACTGTATGCGTTCGTTAGCATACTGAATGGATTTGCCGATGGCCATTTTACTCCCGCCCACCGCACCGGCGGCCAGTTTAATGCGTCCGGTATTGAGGATGTTGAGGGCAATTTTGAACCCTTCGGCGCGTCCACCCAACAGGTTTTCTTTGGGTACGGGGCAATCGGTAAAAAATACTTGTACGGTAGAAGAGCCTTTAATGCCCAGTTTTTTTTCTTCGGGGCCAATATCAATGCCGCCAAAGGCTTTTTCGACAATAAACGCCGAGAGGTCTTTGTCTTGGTCTATTTTGGCAAACACGATGAAAATATCTGCAAACCCGCCGTTGGTAATCCACATCTTTTGACCGTTGAGGAGGTAGTGTGTGCCTTGGGCATTCAAGATGGCTTTGGTTTTACCCGAATTAGCATCAGAACCCGCTCCCGGCTCGGTCAGGCAATAGGAGGCTTTCAACTTGCCCGTGCCAATTTCGGGCAGGTACTTTGCTTTTTGTTCCGGAGTGCCGTAAAAAACAATGGGCAACGAGCCGATAGAGGTTTGCGCACCGATAGTGGTGGCAAACGAAAACCCTATGGCCCCCACTTCGCCAAACAGCAGGTTGGTGTTAAAATCCATATCTAACCCGCCATATTCTTCGGGAATGGCTAAGGATAAAAATCCCAGTTCACCGGCTTTTTCGAGCAACCGGGGCGATTGGGTGGGGTCTTTTTGTGCGTCCAATTCTTCCAGAATGGGGTGTATTTCTTGTTCGATGAACTCGCGCAGGGAGGCGGCCATCATGCGCTGTTCTTCGTTCCATTCTTCGGGCACAAAAATATCGGCAGCAGGGGTGGGGCTAACCAAAAATGAGCCTCCTTTGGGAGCTAACGCTATTCGGTTTTCATCGGGCAATAAGGGAGTATCGTTGTCGGGTTTGACCTTTTTCAGAAATTTTACCGCTTTGTCAATGATGCTGAGGTAAGACATTTTTTATGAGTGAGTAGTTAAAAATAAAAGGGATGGTGTGAAGTGAATTTTTAGAACAGTGCGTTTTGTCTGATATTCTCTTGATACTAATACCGAAGCAGGGAAACCCCGATATAGCCGGCATTTTTGGCGTATAGGTCAAAATCGGCAATATTGACCATACCGTCTAAGTTGCTATCGTAAAGGGAGTAGGACGGAAGGGGTTGGCTGAGGAAGGGTTGCAGATGGTTAAAATCGGTATAGTTGACGATGCCGTTTTGTTGATAATCTGCAGCATACATCGCGTAGGTAGTCGGCCCGAGTGGCAAGAGTTGGTTCGTGCCGAAGCTTTGAGCGGGGTTTGGGGTAAAATCGTAGGTCAAGCCATTGGGCAGCACCACAGGACCCTTGCTCATGATGGGCGCATGGTTTCTGTGGCGGACAACGATGTAATAACTGCCTGCATTGGGCGTATTGCGCAACAAAACGCCATCAGTGCCATCGGGAGCTTTCACCACGCCATTGCTCATCAGCAATCCCGCAGCGCGGTCTGTTACAACGGTAAAGTCGGCGGCACTTCGGGTTTCGATAAGCACCCAATCCACCACGCCAAAGGGTAGGGCAGGAGTCCATTCGGTGCCCTCGTAGTTCCACGGCGGCTGATTGTAACTTTGTTGGTTGGGCAGTTGTCCGTTATCGAGCAACGCGGTGTTCATGGAGGCAGTGGCGGGGTTGTAAGGTCCTTCTAAATACACCTTCACCTTCGCTCTGATACAGTTAGTGGTAAAGGTATTATAGGCGTAATCGCTGTACGTATCTCCGCAATAACTTCGTACCCGAATCTCGTATCGGGTGCAAGCCAAGAGGTTATTAATGTTGATGCTGCTAAACGTAGTGTATTGGGTAGTCCATTCCACCGCTCCGGTGGGTTGGTAACTGACTTCATAAAGAGTGCCCGATACGGGTTGCCAAATAGCGGTGGTCTGTATGTAGCCGGCAGTGGTAACCATCAGGTTTTGAGGAACGGTGGGCAGGACGATGCTCACTGCAAGATTGGCGGCATCGCTTTCGTACAGATTGCGGTTAATTTTGCGGACACTGATACTGCCATCACTATCACCCCATTGCACGGTAATCGTATGACTATCGGCAGGAGAGGACAGGATAGTGCCTCCTTGAACAGCCCAACAAAAGGTGTGATTGGGATGTGGCTGTACCGAGTAAACGGCAATGCTGTTGGCACAGACCGAAGTGGGTCCGGTTATTTCCGGTGTCGCGGGTTTTAAAAAGTTGTATAGAAAGTCGGCTGTTGTTTGTTGGATATAGAGGGCTTCGTCGGGAAGAATCCATACTTCGTGCCCAAAATCAAAGGTGTGCAACTCATTCAATAGCCCCACCTGATTGCACCGGTCGGCAATAGCAATCGAGCCATAAAGCGTAGGGAAAAGGGGATAACTAAAAGGCGCGCCTCCTTCGGCCAGTACGATATTATCGGTCAATCCGTGGAAAGAGATAATCGGCGGGTCGGTGGGCGATTGTATAAAATTGAGGTCGGCAATCGCTCCCCATAGGTTAATGACCAAATCGGGTGTCCCCGATATATTGTAAGGCGGTTGTCCGAGGTTATTACCCGAACACTCCGTACAACCCAAATTGGGCCACGCATTAAATAGGCCTCCACCGCCAAAGGTGGCATTCATCAAGGGGTTTGTGTTGCGCTCCGCCTCGCTGACATACGCCGCATGAATGGCACTAATCCCTCCGGCACTGTTCCCGCCGGCATACACATAGTTGGTGTCTATGCCATACACATTTGCGTTGTGTTTTAAAAAGCGAACGGCAGATTTAAGGTCTTGTGCCGCCCGATAAACCGCCCTCACTGCACTGTTGGTATTGGCAATATTGAAGCCCAAACGGTAATCAATAGCCGCCACCACATAACCACGTCTTGCCATCGCGTTGCAAAAGTCCACCAATTGAGGTTGTTGTTTCCAACCCAACAAAAAAGCCCCGCCAAAGACCATCACGATTGCCGGACGTTTGGTCAGCGTATCTGCATCGGGCAGGTATAGGTCCAATACCAGTTGTTTATTGTACGTGCTGTTTTCAGAAATGTATGGCGGATACACCAAAGCCGGCGCATTACCATAAGGAATGTTCTCGGTTCGGGTTACGGTATAGTTTTCAGATAGATAGCGGTGGTTGGTACAAGACTCTTGAGCCTGAAGCAACAGGGTCGGGATATTGAAACAAAGCCAAGCTAAAAAAACCGATAGGGTAGTGGTTCGCTTCATAATGTGTCGGTTAAGAGTGGTGGTAACGGGGTGGTGGCCTCAAACGAGGTGCTAAAATAAGCAATAAATATGGCATCCCGCAAATTTATACTTTTCGGGTGCCATAAAATTACCCAATGCCGGCAAAGTCAGTTCGTTCTGCCAAATTTTACGGTTGACAAAGCCCCTTTGCAGGTTGACAATTCGATAAAACAGGGTTGCAATGCTTCATTGCAGGGGCGTTTTGAAATAAAACCAAGGCATCAAAAACCCTTGCAGGGGGGCTTTGCCCCTAAACAGGGTGGCTTTGTTTCTTTGCAGAGGCGTTTTCGGGTAAAACAGGGGGAGCAAAGACTTTTACCGGGTTGATATTTTTAAAAACACGGGGGGCTTTGCTTCATTGCAGGGGCGTTTTGCTCCTTTGCAGGGGGGCTTTGATTCTTTGCATGGGTGTAAGGCGTTTTTGCAGGAGAGCAATTTGGCTGAATTATTCCTAAAAAAAGGGGTGAGATGGGTCAGGTGTGCCGTAAAATGGATCAATTTGCCTATGCCAAGAAGCACGGGTTGTGATTTCCCGAAACGGGTATTTCACCAAACCAACTTTGGTTGCTATGGAAGTGTTGCCAATTAAAAGCTGTTTACCTTGGCATCAATTACTTCACTAAAGCGTTGATTTTAAAGGCTTACAGGCGAATGTCGCGCTACCAAAAGTTTAATAGATTTGCTCCAAATTACTGATGTCTTTTGTTGTCAACCGGCGGGTAAAGGCTTTGGGGTAGCCCTTTTGTTTCACGTTTTTTACGGTTTGCTCGGCTTCTGCCTCGGTCTGATAGGGTCCGATGAGGATTTTGGTGATGTCGCGGTCGGCGGCATATTCAAAGTAAACATTGCCCATCTTGTTGAGGTCTTTAATCTTTTTGGCCTGCGGGCTGTGCATCGCGGCCAGTTGAACCATGTAACTGTTGGGCGTAAGCCTTCGGGTATTAAAATTGACCGGTGGGGTTACGGGTGCGGTTTTGCCGCCCGATATTAAAAAGGCATCTTTAAATCCGCGTTGTTTGACAATAGCCAAAATTTGTTCAGAGCGGACTCTGCCGTAATAAGTGCCTAAAATCACCCGCTTGCGGCCATCGGGAGCCGATTCGGTAACAATCGTTCCCAAATCGGACAGCGATTGATAGGTTTTGGGACTGTAAGCAGCATTTTTTACCAATGCCAACTGAACATCGTATGGAGTGGTCGCATCGGCAGGGTTGACCACAGTGCGCGGCGTGCTGTTGACGGTTGTTTTTGGCGGCGAAGAGGGCACGGTTGATGCCGGAGTAGGAGTGGTTTTGGTCGGGGTGGGCGTTGATGTTACGGGTGGGTTTGTTTTGACAGGCGATGGGGGAGGAGTAGCATTGCCTGCCCCCGAATGTCCGTCCGGTATTTGAGGGGAACCTTCTTCCCCTTCGTCTTCCAATTCGTTTTTAACTTTATTATATATTTTGCCTACTTTCCTAACGTTTTTATCTACTTTTTCGCTGAACTTATCGGCTTCGTCACTAAGTTTTTGGTTCGTTTCTCCCCAACCCATACGGTCTTTATTGCCTTCATACAGAATGTATCCGAAGTAAACAAGCAGCCCAAAGACCAGCGCACTCAAAAAAGTTTGAAATAAATCTTTCATAAACAACGGTTCGTGACAAGTACGGTATCAGGTAATCGGATTTTACCCTAAAAAACAACGGGTTGTCTTGTATTGATGTTGTAAATGTAGTGATATTGCATGAGTTTGCAAAAATAGCACCGGAATTGGTATTTATTTCTATTCAACCGATGCCCGTCAAGGTGCTTTTAAATACAATCGTCATCACAATGACTTGACTGCTCTCCGGTTATATTCGTCAGTAAACACTTTGGTTTGCGTTCTATCAATGCCCGAAATTAATGAGTGGGGTGCAAAGAAACCGGTCGTTGGCAAGTAAGTGCCGCCTATCCAATTTGGTACTGCTAATTGCTTTACAAAATGGTACAATGGTGAATGTTTGGTCAAGTCATACCAATAACGGTCTCCTATACACGGGTATTAAATGGTTGAAATATTCTTGTTGATCATTTCCAATGAAACTGCCTGTGTTTGGGCTTCTGTTGCTGCCGATGTTTTTTCGGAAAACTGTGTGGCTTTGGGAAGGGTAAAAAAGAAGGTGCTGCCTTTGCCCAATGTAGATTCCACCCAAATTTTACCACCATATCGTTCAACAATCTTTTTGGTGATGGACAACCCTATTCCGGTGCCTTCATATTCCTGATGCGTGTGAAGCCGTTGGAAAACCAAAAAGATGCGGTCTATATTTTCCTCGTCAATCCCAATACCATTATCCTTTACCATAAAAACATAATCACCATTCTCTATGTAGGAATCCACGATGACCTCGACAAAATCGGTGCGGTTGAATTTCAAAGCGTTGCCAATCAGATTTTGGAAAACCTGTATCATTTGGGTATAGTTGGCGTTGACGGAAGGTAAACTGCCGATATAAATCTTGGCATTGGTTTCCTGAATCCTGGCTTGTAGTGTATTGGTTACTGTTTTAACAATTTCTGCTAAACTGAGCTGTTTGGGGTCTAAGTTCTTGCGGTTCACCCTCGAATATTCCAATAATCCGTCTAACAGCTTATCCATCCTCTTGGCAGCATCCGAAATAAAATACAGAAATTCATTCCCTGCTTCATCAATGCTGTTTTGATAACGCTTGTTCAAAATGTTTGAATAACTGTTAATCATTCGCAACGGCTCTTTTAAGTCGTGCGATGCCACGTAAGCAAATTGCTCAAGGTCGCTATTCGATTCTGCCAATTTTTGGTTTTGCACTTCAATCTCCATATTTTTTTGCTCCACCAAATATTTAGCCTTGGTTTCTGCTTTGTAACGTCCGTAAGCCAACCAAAGTAAAACGAAAAGAGCTAACACGCCGATGGAAGCAAAATATAAATACAGCTTTTTCAATTTGTTTTGTGAGGTAAGGAGGGCGAGTTCTTTCTCTCTTTTTTGAATTTCATAGCTGTTTTGCAGGTTGTTCATTTTGCCAATCATTTCACTTGTCAACAAAGAGTCTTTTAGTGCGGTATGTTGATTTAAGTAAAAGTATGCCTCTTCTTTATTACCTGTCTTGTGATAGGCATCGGCAATTGAACGGCTAATTTTGGCAATATCCGATTTAGCCCCAATTTTATTTGCTATTTGTAAAGCCTCTTTAAAATAGTCAATCGCCAAACTATATTTACCCATTTTAACGTATAAATATCCTATCGACTCTAAAACATTAGACTCAAACTGCAAATTCCCTGTTTCCGGTGCCATTTTGAGTGCCCGAAATAAATAGTCTTCCGAATTTTTAAAATCCCCCAAATCGGCATAATTCGTGCCGGCACTGTGGAGTATATACGCCATTGCAGAAACATCCTTCTCTTCCTCTACCAGTTTCAACGCTTCGAGATCAAAAAACAAGGCTTGGTCCCATTTACCCATGCTGCCATAAGTCGTGCCTATCGCCGAAAGGGTAGTCAATATCCATTGTTTATTTTTGGTCCTTTCCCAAGTATCGAGCGATCTTTTATAGTATTCGAGTGCCTGCTCGAAATGTTTTTGCTCAAAGAAAATGGACCCCAGCCCGTAATACGATTTGGCTATTTCTTTTTCATCATTGAGCGTTTCGCGAATGTCGAGTGCTTTAAGTTGGAAGGCATACGCCTGATTATAGTCGCCCAATGCCAAATAGGTGTCGGACAACCCGCTATATATTTGAGCTTTTTTACCAACAGCAAGGGATGCTTCTCCCAAATCGAGTGCGCGGTGAAAATATTCGAGAGACTGTTTATGATCACTAAGCAAATAGCTTATTTGGCCTAAGTAAATCATTAGGCTCAGCGTTTGTTCATTATCGTTGGTTTCAATGGCCAATTGAAGTGCCTTGGAGTAAATCTCAAAAGCTTCTTCGTAAAGTCCGTTTTTATAAAATCGCTTGCCCTCATTGCTTAACTGTTCCAATGCCTTGCGAGGTGAAGGCGCAGACATGACGATGCTATCTATGACCGCCTGTTGAGAGTGGTCGTTATTGCTAAGTGGTGTGGCAAAAGAATTTCCTGTCGCTAAGGTGAATAGCGCAAAAAAGAGGAAAACCTTAGGCAGACAATTGAGTGGTTTAGTTCTTATTGATTGCATTAGAGGGGTGTTTTCGAAGCACTAGGCTTTGGTTGTGTTAGCAAGGGGGAGGGCTAAAAGAAAGCCCCAAAGATTCTCATCTGTTGATTAGATGTAACCTTTGGGGCTTGCACAACAAAAGTAGTTGCAACGTAGCAAACTCCTAATCGTCAATACTGGGTACCGGAGGAGGAGGTTTGCGTCCATCACCACCTTTAATTACACCTAACTGCTTTTCAGTTAGCACATTTAGTGCCAACTTTTCAGTCAAGGTGCTTACACTTTTTTCTAGTGTTTTCATAATAGTTGAGGTTTGGGATTAGTAATAGGCCTAAATCATTGGAATACTTGGACAGACCCTTTAAGTATTAAAATACTCAGGGGCTTCGTAAATTTAACCTATTCCACTCAACTTTACAAACTTTTTTTTACTTTTTGATGACAAATTTGTTGTTTTATCTGTTGCTTGTGCATAGTATTATAGTGCTTAAAGTTGTTAAAACAACATCATCGGTAGGATGCAAATATGCAAGGTTTAAGTTTGTAAATATGCCATCCATTTTTCTAAGGCCGGCGGCTCATAGTTGTCTATTTTTGTAAACAATGCCTGTGTTTCGGTGTCTGTAATAATCATGTTCCTGTTAGCACTGCTCAAAAATTTATGGTCAACCGCAAGGTCTAAAAAAGCTAAAAGATGATTGTAGTATCCGCCCGAGTTGAGAACAGCGAAAGGTTTATTGTGCAAGCCTAGTTGCCCCCAGGTAAACACTTCAAAAAACTCTTCCATCGTGCCGATCCCTCCCGGCAAAACAATAAAAGCGTCTGACAACTCCGCCATCTTTTGTTTCCGTTCGTGCATAGTTTGCACAATTATCTGCTCCGTCAACCCTTTATGTCCCACTTCTTTGCGCATCAAAAAATCGGGTATTACCCCCGTTACCTGTCCCTTGTGTTGGAGAACGGTATCGGCTATTACCCCCATCAAGCCCACGTTGCCACCGCCATACACCAACCTTAAACCTCGCTGTGCAATGAGTAGCCCTAACTCCTCCGCTTGTTGTTTATATTCGGGTAACACCCCTGTATTAGAACCACAAAAAACGCAAATGCTCTTTAACATGAATTATGAGTTATGAATTATGAATTATGAGTTTCTAAATATTTCTCGCAAAGTTTAAAAAAAATTCACTATTGTTAATTGACCATTGTAAATTGCCTATAATCATTCAACATAGCCTAACTTCGTGCCCAATTGATTGTTGTAAGGTAAATCAAAACGATTAAAAAATGACAAGCAGCAGTAAAAAACGGCTCGGCTTTTTTCTGATACTGGCGTTGGTGATTATTTACTTGCAGGTTATCATCGGAGGTATTACCCGATTGACGGGATCAGGGCTTTCTATTACCGAATGGAAACTTGTAACCGGCACAGTTCCTCCTTTGACTGCCGATAGTTGGCAGATAGAATTTGACAAATATCAACAAACCCCTCAATATCACAAGTTGAACAGAGGCATGACGATTGGTGAATTCCAATACATTTACTTTTGGGAGTGGCTTCATCGTTTATGGGGGCGAATCGGGTTCTTGTTCATTTTGGCAGTTTTTGGCTTCCTGCTATGGAAGCGGCAAATAGACCGTACATCCACGCGTCACTTTCTGGTGTTTCTTTTTCTGTACGTATGTCAAGGATTATTGGGTTGGATTATGGTTAAAAGTGGCTTGGTGGACATGCCTTGGGTGAGTCATTACCGCCTTACCGCCCACTTATTGTTGGCCATTCTGCTCTTCTCTTATGTGCTATGGTTCATTTCCGATTTGCTGGTACCGGAATCGGTCAAAATAACCCATCCCTCTCTTAAAAGATTTACCCGCCTGCTCATCGGGCTGCTCATCTTGCAAATTGCTTATGGCGGTTTTATGTCGGGACTTAGGGCGGCAATGTTTTACCCCTCCTTTCCCGATATGAACGGGGAGTTTATACCCGGCACGATTTTTTCCAAGAAGCCATTTTTGCTCAACTTTACAGAAAATATCGCCACCATACAGTTTATACACAGAGGACTCGCATACTTGTTGTTCCTTCTCCTCATGGGGTTTTGGTTGAAAGCCAGAAAATTAGCAACCGGCCATACTGCATTTAAAATAGCCGTCAACCTGCTTCCGGTGCTGCTAATCACACAGTTTGCCTTGGGCATTACCATTCTTCTTTTGTCAAAATATGGCATACCGGTAGGGTTTGGTGTGGCACATCAGGCAGTGGCGTTGTTGTTGTTAAGTGCGGTTCTGTTTATCTCATTCCAGTTTAGAACCAATAAAAATTTACCTAACCTTTCCGCTTAAATCTATCGGCTAAACCTATCTTTGCCGAGTTAACCATCGCTGAAAGCCTCTTTAATCCCTTTTATGTGCGGAATAGCGGGTTTCTATACCCCGACCCCTTTCTTTTCCGGTGATGCTTTGTTCAACATGACAAGGTGCCTAAGCCATAGAGGCCCCGATGCCGAAGGGTTCTTCTCCAACGATGTCGTAGCATTGGGACATCGCCGCTTGAGTGTCATAGATCTCTCAACAGCCGCCAACCAACCCATGACCTCGCAAAATGGCAGGTATGTAATGGTGTACAACGGCGAGATTTATAATTTCAGAGAACTTGCCCCGCTCCTTTCCAACAAAGGCATACAGTGTAGAACCAATTCGGATTCGGAGGTTATTTTAGAGCTTTTTTCCCTATTGGGCATCGAATTTGTCCATCACTTAAACGGCATGTTCGCCATCGCTATTTACGATATTGCCGAAAACGCTCTTTACCTTTTTCGGGACAGGATGGGGGTCAAACCGCTGTACTATTTCTGGGATGGACGGTCTTTTGCATTTGCATCGGAATTAAAATCGCTCCAACAACTCCCACAAATTCCCAAAGTGCTGAATGTGCCGGCACTTCGCTATTTTTTAAATATCGGATGTATTCCTGCTCCACACACTATCTTTAATCAATGCTTTAAATTAGAGCAGGGGGCGTATGCCATCGTTACCAATGAAGGGTTACAGATAGAACCCTATTGGACTTTGCCGCAGCAAATCGAAAAATCGGTATTGACCAACGAACAGGAAGCAAAAAAAGCCTTTTCCGATTTGCTCATCAGTTCTGTTCAATATAGAATGATTAGCGATGTTCCTTTCGGAACGTTTTTAAGCGGAGGGGTGGACTCCAGCCTCATTACTGCCATTGCTCAATCGGTTTCCGATAAGCCGGTAAACACGTTTACCATAGGTTTTGCAGATACCAAGCATAACGAAGCCCCTTTTGCAAAGAAAATAGCTCAGAAACTAAAAACGCATCACCACGAACTGATTCTGACCGAAAGTGAAGCACAAAATTTAGCTGAAGAGTTGCCCGGCATATACGATGAGCCTTATGCTGACTCTTCTGCCATGCCGACCCTGCTCATTTCGCGACTTGCAAAACAACAAGTAACGGTCATCCTTTCGGGCGAAGGGGCAGACGAATTGTTTTGGGGATATGGCACCTATCGGTGGGCAAGCAGGTTGAGCAATCCTTTATTGCAGTTACTCCGAACCCCACTTGCCGGTACGTTGTCAAAGCTCTCCAATCGCTATCAACGCATTGCCCAAATGCTGAATTACCAGAAAAATCAGGCATTACCGCCGCATATACTCTCCCAAGAGCAGTACTTTTTCTCTCAATCAGAAATCAATCGCCTCTTATTGCTTAAACAACCCGGTGAGGAGGACATTATCTACAACTCAATTCAAATGGATGCTCCATCAGCCCGAAACCTCTCTCCCATTGAGCAACAGGCTCTGTTTGATTTGTCCTATTATTTACCCGAAGATTTGTTGGTAAAAATGGATCGCGCTTCCATGCGCTATGGTTTAGAAGCCCGTGTGCCCTTTTTAGATTATCGAATGGTGAAGTTTGCATTGAATCTATCGCCGGATTTAAAAATTCGCGGAGGAGTAACCAAATATCTATTAAAACAGCTTTTATACGATTATCTACCCCCCTCTATGTTCGACCGCCCCAAAAGTGGCTTCGGTGTTCCAATGGCCAAATGGCTGAAAACCGATTTGAGCCATCTTTTAGACCAATATCTCAATAAAAAAGTAATTACCCACTACGGAGCGGTTGACTATCAAGTGGTTGTGAATCTAAGACATCGCTTTTTAAACGGTCAAGACTATTTGTACAACCGCCTTTGGCAACTCATCGTGTTACATCAATGGTTGTCTAAAAACATGTAAAAGCATTTTGAGGATTGAACTGAAATTTGCAAAGAAATTCACTCTATATTTATGCCTAGAAACTAGCATTTATTTCTAACAGCAATGTACAAAAAATTATTATCCGCATCGGTAGTTTATACTGTGCTGGCTTTTTTACAGCCGTTGATGTCATTGCTATTGCAACCGCTATACCTCAATTGGTTCAGCAACGATGACTATGCCCTTTTTTCGTTGATGAATGGGTACAGTTCATTTATCACTTTGATCAGTGCATTGGGCATCGGAGGCGGTGTTTTCACTTTCTACTACGATTACAGTCATAACAAAGAAGAACTTAACCGGTATATCGGTCAGGTGCTGTCGTTTTGTTTTTGGTCGGGGGGAATCTTTGCTTTGTTGATATTTCCCTTTGGCAACTATCTATTTTCGTTTCTATTCAGTAACGAACAATCCATTTTGTTTTATCCCTATGGGGCTATTGCTACATTTGGGGGCATGGCGGCGGCATTTGTTACGCCTTTTGTCATTTTTTTGCGCAATGAGAACAAGTTGCTACTATACACCCTTTTGATTTTACTGACCGCATTGGGCTCTACTGTGGGTCAATTGGTCTTTGTCATCTTGTTTCACGGGGGGCTAATGGGTGCTTTGTGGGGTAAAGCCTTGGGTTCTGTCTTAGGATTCGGATTAGTGATTTGGTTAAACAGAAAACAACTTAATTGGCATCTCGATTGGAAGTATTTAAGAAATACGCTGCATTTCATGCGGTTTTCCACCCCTGCCTCAATGATTGGCTGGATGTATGTTTATCTAGACCGCTTTTTAGTGGAACGTTTCTTAAGTTTGCTTTTGGTCAGTATGTACAGCTTGTTGCACGTGTTTACTTCGACCATAGAAATGGCTTCGTTGGCAGTCAGAAATGCCATTATTCCATTTGTTTTCGCAAGATTAAAGCAATCAGAAGCAGATGGAATTCCTGCCGACAATTTGGTGGTTTACCGTTTTTATTATTTGTTTACCATCCTATTCGCTTCCGTAGTGGTCGCTGTGGTTTGTAATATTCACTGGTTGACTTCTAACACTAACTATTACGGCATATCCTACTATGTTTTTCTGTATGCTTCTGGTTATATCATTGGGAGCCTAATTGATATCGGCAACTTAAATATTTATTATGAAAAAAAATCTTTAAAACTTTTATTGTATGGAATATTGTCAGTTGGCTTAAGTGTTGCCTTTAACTATTTCCTAATACCAATATTTCAATTATGGGGCGTGGTGATGTCATCCTTTTTAGCTCGTTTTATCACCTTCTTCGCTTACTTCATCCCCCACCGGTACATATTGCCCACCTTATTCACAATTAGGGAGTATATCATGTTTGCTGTTGTGTTTGCCATCTTTGGCATAGCACATGTTTTAGTTACCTTTGAATACCTGACGATAAACCATGTAGGATTGTTACAATTTCCGTTTATTGTAACAACGCTATTGCTGCTCAACAGGTCAATCGCTGTTCAGGCATACCGCAAAACCTTGAATTATATCAATTCCAGATAGTGAATAGCTGAGGTTGAAAATGAGTTCAACCCCTCCCGCAAAGTGAATTTGGTTTTGGACAACAAAAGCGATAACAACGCTTTTCTATCTTCCCATGTGGATGAGTAGCACCGAAATGTCAGAAGGTGAAACACCGCTTATTCTACTCGCTTGCCCCAAAGTAAGCGGTTTAATTTTGCTGAGCTTTTCTCTTGCTTCGGAAGACAGCGCCAACAAGGTGCTGTAATCAAAATCGGAAAAGAGTTTAATTGCTTCAAGCCGGCTCATTTTGCCGGCCATTTCGTGCTCTTTGGTGATGTAGCTTTCGTATTTCGCATTGATTTCTGCTTGTTCCAAGGCTTCGGGGGCGTAGTGATTTAGTAAGTTGAACACCTTTGGCACTTTTAGCAAATCGGTAATTCCAATTTGTGGCCGCAATAAAAGGCTCATCAGTTTAACCTTGTTTTTGATGGCGGGCGTTTCTTTCTCCTCTAACAATGAATTCACCTCATCCGGTTGAATGGATACTTCAAGAAAATCGTTCAGAATAGCTTCCGATTGAGACTTCTTCAACATCATTCTATCGTATCGTTCTTGACTGGCCAAACCAATTTTATAACCCAATGGCGTTAGTCTGATGTCGGCATTGTCTTGTCTTAACAGAATACGGTATTCAGCGCGTGAAGTAAACATGCGATAAGGCTCTTCCGTGCCTTTGTTGATCAGGTCATCAATGAGCACGCCGATATAGGCTTCCGAACGACCGAGAACAATCGGGTCTAATTCATGCACTTTCTGATGTGCGTTAATCCCTGCCATTAACCCTTGACAAGCAGCTTCCTCATATCCGGTCGTGCCGTTGATCTGGCCGGCAAAAAACAAATTGTTGACCAACTTGGTTTCAAGCGTGTGGTTTAGCTGAACAGGTGGGAAATAGTCGTACTCAATAGCATAACCGGGGCGGAACATTTTGACATTTTCAAATCCGGGTATTTTGCGCATTGCTTTGTACTGTACATCCTCCGGCAGAGAAGTAGAAAAGCCGTTGACATAGATTTCTACAGTACGCCAACCTTCAGGCTCTACAAAAATCTGATGACGTTCTCTTTCCGAAAAGCGTTCGATTTTATCTTCTATGGAAGGGCAGTATCTTGGGCCAATGCCTTTAATCCGCCCGCTAAACATGGGTGATTGGTCAAATCCGGTATGCAGTATGTCGTGAACCTCTTTGTTGGTATAGGTTATCCAGCAACAGCGTTGTTCCTTTAACACCGGCGTTTCGGTGTAAGAAAACTTGCCGGGAGGAGAATCTCCATCTTGAACTTCCATTTTGCTGTAATCTAAGCTGCGTCCGTCCACTCTTGGAGGTGTACCGGTTTTCATTCTGCCCGATTCGAAGCCAAGATTGGTTAAACATGCGGTTAATCCGGTTGCAGCACGCTCTCCTGCCCTACCCCCTCCAAAATTTTTCTCGCCAATATGGATGAGTCCATTCAAAAATGTTCCGTTGGTGAGGACAATTGCTTTTGCTTGAATTTCTAAGCCAAGGCTGGTTTTTACCCCGGTTACTTGTTTACCTTTTACCGTAATCTCCGTTACCATGTCTTGCCAAAAATCCAAATTAGGCGTTTCTTCCAACATGTGCCGCCATTCTGCTGCAAACAACATTCGATCATTCTGCGCTCGTGGACTCCACATCGCCGGACCTTTTGACAAGTTCAACATTCTAAACTGAATCATCGTTTTATCGGTTACAATTCCCGAGTAACCTCCAAGCGCGTCAATTTCTCTTACTATTTGACCTTTCGCCACTCCTCCCATTGCCGGGTTGCAAGACATTTGCCCGATGACCTGCATATTCATGGTTATCATCAAAACCGATGAACCCAGATTTGCAGCAGCGGCTGCCGCTTCACAACCGGCATGTCCGCCTCCAACTACTATAACATCATACTGCTTAAACATCATTTTATTATTTGTCGCTGCAAAGTTAGTCTATTCTTAGCGATAATTTACGACTTGCTTCTACCCTTGTCAGTTCCACGTTACTCGCACTAAAACGACGTATTGTTTCACGTGGAACATTTCTGAATTTCACCGTTTAGTCGAAGCAGTCAAAATATAAAACTCAACGTTGAAATCTTGCAATTCAAATGGCAGAAGACGGAATTGTTCCACGTGAAACATTAATCAGTGCAAGCGAAACTATCGAGTTCAATTAAGGCTTCGCCAATTATTTTCGTCCAAAATTCTTGACGGTTAGTTCTTAAACCGTGAACCGTTTCATGGTCATAAAGATTGTGTGCTTTCTCCATTTCATCGTATAAGTTGTCAATGATAGACTTGACTTGAGTTTTGGACATCTGACATGGGTTGTCCAATTCAGAAAAAACTTTTCGCAACTTGCGTGCATAAACTTCTGTCAGGTCAAAATGTAGTTGTTCGTGATGAAGAAGCTTAGCCGATTTTTTGTCAGTACTCCAAGATTGAGTTTTCAGAAATACGGAACGAACAGAAAACGTGAAGCGATTGCGATAATCGCATTTGTGCTTCTCTTGTATGTAAGTAGCAGAAATAGCACTGTAACGACTTGACGAATCGGGTTTGCCCCAAAAGTCCTCCCAAGATATATTTCGCTGACGACACCATTCAATTTCATAAGAGAGGTTGATGGGTGATAGCGAAAGTGAAGCAGCAAAAACAAACAGAAGCATTGAAAAAAAGCGTTTCATTGTCCAGTGCTTTTAACCATAACGAAATTGGGTGAAACGGCATCATTAAAATTGAAACATAGAATTGATCATTCACACCTAAAATTACTTACAAATAACGTAAGTTTGCAAGCATAAGTATAGAATAAAGCATGACACAACATCGTAAACATATAGGCTTGCTATTTGGTTCTTTTAACCCCATTCATTTAGGGCATCTCATTATTGCCGAAACATTAGCATATACAGACGGAATTGACGGAGTTTGGTTAGTGGTTTCACCACATAACCCGCTCAAAGAAAAACGGTCGTTACTAAATCAGCACGACAGATTGCATTTGGCCAATTTGGCTACCGAAAACAACCCGCGTGTTAAAACGTCTAAAATTGAGTTTTTTTTGCCTCAACCATCCTATACAATCAATACACTCACATATTTACAAGAGAAGTACCCGGATTGTGAATTCAGCATCATAGTCGGAGAAGATAACATGGAGCATTTCCATAAGTGGCACAACTACGAAACCATTTTAAAGTACTATCGTCTATTAGTGTATCCCCGAATGAACTATCAGCCAAAAGCATTCTTAGATTTGCCTAATGTGCAAAGGCTAAAAGTGCCAATCATAGAGATTTCCTCAACTCATATCCGAGAGTTGTTGAAAAAACGCAAATCCATAAGATACTTAGTGCCGGATGGGGTCTATGAATGTATTATGGCATCGAATTGGTGGAGAAAGTGAGTTTCAACAGGAATATACTTTGATGTTCTGAATTCCTTATTATTATTAACCGGTCGGTTGTAATATTTATTACCTTGTAGCCTACTCACTCATTTATTGAATTGGATTAGTTGTAAATTCGGATTCCGGCGTTTATCGCTTTTGATATTAAGTCTATTGGGTCATTACCCTTCATCATAAATTATCTAATCATGATTACGGTTTACATTGTTATTGCTATTGTTGCTGTTTTAGCATTTATGGGTTTGCGAATTGCTCAAGAATATGAACGGGCACTCGTTTTTCGACTTGGCAGATACATGGGCATCAGAGGTCCGGGGCTTTTTTTTATCATTCCTTTTATTGAGCGTGCTCAAAAAGTGGATATTAGAACCCGAACTGTTGACCTTGAACAACAAGAAACGATTACCAAAGACAGTGTTACCATAAAAGTCAATGCAGTACTTTGGTTTCGAGTCGTGGATCCCAAACAAGCTATCCTGAATGTTGCGAATTACACACAAGCAGTTTATCAATTTTCCGTTACCACACTCCGCAACATCATCGGACAGCATCAATTGGATGAAGTGCTCAAAGAACGCGAGGATATCAATAAAATGTTGCAAAGAATCGTTGACGAAACCACCGAGCCTTGGGGAATTAAGATTGAAATGGTAGAGATGAAAGACGTGGAAATACCCGAATCCATGCAAAGAGCGATGGCGCGCGAAGCTGAAGCAGTCAGAGAAAAACGCGCTCGTATTATCAAAGCAGAGGCAGAATTAGAATCTTCATTGAAGTTAACACAAGGAGCGAAACAAATGAGTGAAACACCCATTGCCCTTGAATTAAGGCGATTACAGATGATTTCGGAGATTGGGATTGACAACAATACTGCCACCATTATCTTGTTGCCTTCAGAGTTTATAACGGCCGCTAAGAGTTTTACGGATATGGTCAACAAACAGGGTTAGCCTATCTTACAATCCTTACGCTTACAATTCTGTATCTTTATCAGTTGCAGCAGCTCGTTTTAACCGGTCGTTTATAGCACGACCAATAAAAACATCGGGAACAAGTTCAGTTAAGATAGTGGTGATAGGCATTTCGTCCAAACGGCGCAATCCGGCAAAAAGATTTCGGGCAGCCTCATGAACATTTTCGGTAGGAGATAAGACCACCTGAAAGGGGTGGTCATAACTGTTGTAAAAAGACAAAACGCCGGTTAATTCCAAAGGGTATCGTTTCAGTAATTCTGCAATGTTACCAATGATTACTTTCTTTCGAGGAGCATAGTGGCTCTTTAACATTCCTGCCGATTTGGGGTTAGAAGTGGAGTGAAGTTGTACGTTCACCTTGCCAATGACACTTTCAATTTGCTCAATCCCAATTCCCCCCATACGGTAAATTGTCGGTGGAGTAGTATCAAAACCAATTATGGTCGACTCTATTCCGATGTTGCAAATTCCTCCATCTAATATATAAGGAATCTTGTTTCCTAATTGATCTTCGACATGTTGGGCGGTTGTGGGGCTTACATATCCAAACGGATTGGCACTGGGAGCAGCTAAAGGAAAATCAAGGCTATTTAAAAGGTCAAGGCTCATTTCGTGCAAAGGGATGCGTATGGCAACCTGCGGAAGACCACTGGTTACCAAATCGGGGATTAATGCTTTTTTGGGTAGTAGCAAGGTAAGCGGTCCGGGCATAAAATTATCTGCTAATAACCTTGCTTTGTATGGGAAATGCAAAACATATTTACCTATTTCATTAACACTTCTGACATGAACGATGAGAGGATCGAAAGCAGGACGATTTTTAGTGGTGAATATCTTCAATATAGCTTCCTCAGATAATGCGTTAGCCGCTAAGCCATAGACTGTTTCAGTAGGAATGGCTACTAATTCATTATTCAAGAGCAGTTCCTTTGCAAGGAGAATGTCCGTACCAATCATATATCTAGATGAAGTGTTTTCTGTTTAATATCCGAGATCGGATAAGTTCCATGTTTTTTGCCAAACGGTTTTCCCTCGTTTGTTGCAAAGGAATACAGTACATTGGCGGCCTTCTGCAGTTCCGCTAATAGCGAACTTTGCAAAGTTTGCTTTTTTCAAACGAGTCTTTTGCACAGCTAATTGAGTGCTTTTACTGGTGCTTAACAGTATCCCTGTGGTTAGGCTGCTGAGCGGGGAAGTGGTTACTTCGTACAAGTCATAAGCAGTTGGTCGTGGTAATCGGTATTGTTCGGCAAAATGGCGATCACCACTAATCAAAATTACACCCTTAATTTTATTTTGTTGGAGCATGTCTAAAAACTGCTCGCGTTCGTTTGGAAATTCTTTCAACCCTTCAGCACTTGAGTTTTCGATGAGCATTTGAACACCGCAAATAATAAATTTAAACGTAGCGGTGGACTGTTGAAGTTGTTTGGTAAGCCATTCCCATTGTTGATTACCCAACAACGTTCCAGCTGATTGCTGATCGTTCAAACGTTTGTAGTAACGGTCGTCCAGCAGGAAAAATTCGGCATCTTGGTATTGAAATGAATAGAAAACTCCGGGCAGGTCGGGTTTACCATAAGCCGGATTTGCCCAAAACTGCTTAAACAATTGCAAAGCCCAATCTTTAGAAGGAATAGTGCTATTAGCGTTATCATAGCCAAAATCGTGGTCGTCCCATATTGCATATTGCGGCATCGTTTCAAGCAGATGATTGAGAGGTGGGAGAGAGCGCATTCTAACATACCGGGCAAACATGGCATCGTAGCTTTTCCAATCGCCGTTCCTGAAATACAGATTATCACCCAACCAAATCATAAAATCAGCACCTGATTTAGCAGCACTTAAATACGTGGTGGCTGTAACCCCCGGTTGAGCGTCTTCCAGCGTACTTTCGGGTAATAGCGCACATGAACCGGCAACAAAGGAAAAGTCTGACGTACCGGGAGGTTTTAAAGTATGAACATAGCCTGTTTTAATTTCCTTACCGTTTAGTTCCAAAAAGTATTCATATCGAGTATCGGGCAACAACCCGCTAAAATGAAAATGTGCAGGATAATAACCAAAGCGTACAATAGCTGTATCTACGGTAAGGGTTTGGGATTGATTAGTGGCACTTCTTTCCTGATTGTGTAGCGAAATGATGATGGTTTGTGCATTGTGTACTAGAACCCACAGGTACATATCGGTATGAGTGGTATGCCCTTGCATCGGCCCGCTAATGATTTCAGGAGTAATCTTTGTTTGAGCATTGACAATAAAGGTTGATAACACAACCCAAAAAATAAGCGCGAAACTAATCTTGTTCATTAAGGTATCAATAAATTATGCAACTAAGAACCGACAAAGATAAGGAATGTAGCGGGAGTTAGTTTGTAGTCTTTTTGAACAGAGATCTTATCAATGCAATAAGTAGTTCGCCGGTGAAGGCCTTTCACAATACAACCAAAGTAACAAGTATAAATTATCCCCTGTTCAACCCAAGAGCGATAGTAATCCTAACATAGGAACAGCCGTTCTAATCAAACAACCTCAAAGAATAGCGCGCAGAAGGGAGTAGTAGGTCTTGTTTGGGTGCTAGTGCGTACAATTATTTTACCAACTCAAGCAAACAAGACATAAAAACGCAAAATTTTACTCGAAGTGGGAAAGATATAACATTTAAGTAGAATCCTGTAAGGATTTACGGCTAAAACAACCTCAACTTTGTATCCTAATAATTTGAACGAAGAAATGGATATTAACGAGAGAATCAGCAAAGATTCTGTTGCTTTATACGCTTAAAATATTCATATCAAAACAATTAATTAATGTGAAGTAATTAGTGGACGTTGGTGTTAAAAGCTATTCATTTCTTATTTCAGAACACCCCTAACCCCTAATACTAATGCTAAAAATTACCAGACACGGAGTGATTCTCAATAAGACAACGCTTGTTTTTGAAAACGAGGGTGTTTTAAATCCTGCGGTCATCAAAGAAGGCAATTCCATTCACATGTTTTACCGTGCAGTAAGCAAGGGGAATTATTCCAGCATTGGTTATTGTAAATTATCAGACCCATTCACTATTGAGGAACGACACACGACACCCTTACTTTTTCCACAACACAAAAATGAAATCCATGGCGTGGAAGACCCGCGAATCACTAAAATTGAAGACGTTTACTACCTCACCTATACCGCTTATGATGGGGTTAACGCTCTTGGGGCATTAGCGACTTCAACAGATTTGCAAAATTTTGAAAAGCATGGAATTATTGTTCCTCAATTTACTTTTGATGAGTTCAGGCATCTTGCAGGTTGTAAAGATGTCATCAACGAAAAGTACGACCGCTTTAATAATCGCAACCTTCCAATTCATGGAAAGGCTGAAAAAAAGATTTTAGTTTGGGATAAAAATCTAATTTTCTTTCCAAGAAGAATTGACGGTAAATTATTTTTTCTTCATCGAATTCGACCTGATATTCAAATTACTGCGGTAGGTAGTTTAGACGAATTGACAAAAGATTTTTGGGAAAAATATTTTCTCCATTTCGAATTAAATATTTCTCTGACATCAAAATACAAACACGAAGTTAGTTACATCGGAGGCGGTTGTCCTCCAATAGAAACTGAACATGGGTGGTTATTGATTTATCATGGTGTGCATGATACGACATCGGGATACGTCTATAGTGCTTGCGCAGCACTATTAGATATAGACAACCCCTGTAAAGAAATTACCCGATTAACATATCCCTTGTTTGAGCCAAATGAAGATTGGGAAATACTCGGTGAAGTGAATAATGTATGCTTTCCCACTGGAACTGTCTTGATTGACGATACGCTTTATATATACTATGGTGCTGCCGATGAACGAATAGCGTGTGCTTCCGTAAGTCTTTCAGCACTTTTGTCCGAATTATTATTGACTGCCGAAAAAAACAATTAAAAATGAAAAATATAAACAGCCCTTATATTAATATAGCCCATGAGCCGGAAATTAAAAATGCAGCTATCCTAAAAAACGGTTCAAAAAACGGTTACCTAAAATCCGATAAAACTAAAATTTTGCCCGAAATTTTAGTGGTTACTTCTTATCCTCCACGAGAATGTGGCATTGCAACCTATTCACAAGATTTATTGAAATCTCTGAAAAAGAAATTTAAAAATTCATTTTCATTAAAAGTTTGTGCATTAGAAATCGGTGATAATAATTATGATTATCCGCTCGAAGTAATTTATACGCTCAACACTAATGATGTAAATCAATACAGTTATTTAGCAGAATCTATCAATTTAAATAACAACATTCAACTTGTAGTAGTACAGCACGAATTTGGGTTATTTCAAAATATTGTAGAAGATGCCTTTGAGCAATTTTTATTTTCACTTACCAAGCCGGTAGTGATTGTTTTTCATACTGTTCTGCCACATCCAAATGAAAAATTAAAAGAAAAAGTAGCTCATATTACAGCCACTTGTGAGGCAGTAATTGTCATGACTGAAAATGCTGCCCAAATTTTAGTAAATGATTATCAAACACCGATTTCCAAAATTGAAATTATTCCACACGGCACGCATTTGGTTCCTCATTCAAACAAAGAAACGCTGAAAGAAAAATACGACTTATCGGGCAAAAAAATAATTTCTACATTTGGGCTATTAGGCTCCGGTAAAGGAATTGAAACAACACTACAAGCCCTACCGGATATCATCAAAACAACTCCAGAAGTTTTATTTTTAATCATCGGCAAAACACATCCGGGAGTAATACAATCTGAAGGTGAAATATACCGTAACAGTTTACAAAAAACAGTAGAAAACCTACAACTTCACCAACATGTAAAGTTTATTAATCAGTATCTCCCCCTAGAAGATTTGTTGGAGTATTTACAACTGACGGATATTTACCTATTTACTTCTAAAGACCCAAATCAAGCGGTGAGTGGCACGTTTGTTTATGCAATGAGTTGCGGTTGCCCTATCATTTCTACCCCTATACCACATACGCGAGAGTTATTACAACATGGTACGGGTATTATTATTGATTTTCAAAACTCACAACAGCTATCAGCCGCAGTCAATCGTTTAATGACTGATGAGCCTTATAGAAATTCTCTCAGTTTAAACAGCCTTCACCAAATTGTTCCCACTTCATGGGAAAACTCAGCGATTGCACATGCCCACATACTTCGACAGGTAGTAAATCAGGATAATGCTTTAAGTAAATTGGTAAAAGATGTTATTCCCGAAATGAATCCATCCGATTCCTTGAACAAAAGAATCAAATTACAATTCCGTTTGCCAAAAATCAATTTAGACCATGTAAAGAATATGACGACTGAAATTGGAATTATTCAATTTTCCATCATCAATCATCCGGATATTCTTTCCGGCTACACCATAGATGATAATGCAAGAGCGTTAATAGCGATGTGCATGAACTATGAGTTAAGCGGTAATCAAGAAGATATCGCTCTCATTCGCACATACCTCAACTTTATCAAGCATTGTCAACAGCCTGATGGCAACTTTCTCAATTATGTGGACAGTGAATTGAAGTTTACCGATCAAAATTTTGAAACCAATCTTTCCGATTCCAATGGCAGGGCTATTTGGGCATTAGGGTTAGTTGTTTCTAAAAGCAAGATACTACCCAAAGAAATCATTACATCAGCCAAGGAAATTTTAGAACGCACATTGCCGGGTATTGAAAATGTGAATTCCACACGCGCTATGGCATTCATCATTAAAGGGTTATACTACTATAATCTCAAACAAAAATCATCCCTGATTATTTCGCTCATCACCACTTTGGCTGACCGGTTAGTTCAAATGTACCGCCACGAATCGGAACCAAACTGGCAGTGGTACGAAAGTTACCTCACTTATGCCAACAGTATTTTACCCGAAGCCATATTGTGCGCATGGCAACAAACTAAAAATCCTGTTTATAAAAAAATTGCCAAAGAATCTTTTGATTTCCTTTTATCGCTTACTTTCAAAAGAAACAGAATAAAAGTAATCTCCCATAATGGTTGGTTATTAAAAGGACAAGCAACCGCTCCATACGGAGAACAGCCTATTGACGTGGCCTATACTATCTTGGCATTGAGTAGATTCTATCAAGTTTTTAATGACCCTAACTACTTAAGTAAAATGGCAACTGCCTTCAATTGGTTTTTAGGAAATAATCATCTCCATCAAATCATTTACAACCCTTGCACGGGCGGTTGCTACGATGGTTTGGAACAAAACCATGTCAATCTCAATCAAGGTTCTGAATCTACCTTAAGTTATTTAATGGCGCGATTAACCATTAAAAAACACTTTTCGACACGGTACAATTCAAGTTTTCCTGACACAAAAGCAAATATTCTCCCCAATGTGCGAATGATGTAACTCTTATCAGTAATTGTGTAACGCTTTTACGCTCAATACATCCGACCTTTGTATGGTAGCAATTCAGTTACAAAGTCAATACATATAAAATGATAAACCCCACAAATTCCCCTTTTCCCGGTAAAACAAACTGGAACGAACAAAAGGGCAAACTAAAGGAGCAATTCCCGACGCTAACCGATGCCGATTTGTATTATGAGAAAGGAAAAAAAGATGAAATGTTGAATAATGTCCAAATTAAACTTGGTAAAACTAAGGAAGAATTTGACACCATTATTGCCGCCCTATAACCTAAAGCTTAATGCTAACATCGTTAAGCAATGTCTTAACGATGTTTTTTTCTTTTCAAAAATCAATTAATTGTACAACATGAAACTCTTCAAATTTAATTCCTTAACAGTAAAATCCATGTTATTTGTCTTCGCCACATTAATGCTGTTTTCTTTTTTTTCTTGCACTCGAAAAGTAAACTTCACCACTTCTTCTGTTGTTCCGGCAGCAAGAGGGTATGTGAAAGTTAAGAAAGATAAAAATGAAAATTATAACATTGATGTAGTATTGTCAAATTTGGCTGAAGTTAAAAGACTCGATCCATCAAAACAGACCTATATGGTTTGGATGGACACAAGCGATGAAACGGCAAAAAGCTTAGGGCAGATTAAAAGTTCAACAAGAGGACTTGCCCAAAAGTTAAAAGCATCTTTTACTGCGGTATCTGCTTCTAAACCACATAAAGTATATATTAGTGCGGAGAGCGATGAAAACACTGAAGTTCCAAGCACACAAATCGTCTTAACTACAGATAAGTTTTAGGAACTCAATTGGTAACACGACAAAAATTCTAGTAACTCCAATAAAGAATCTTCTAAACCAATGTGTCAATTCAATTGCCGTTAAAAAAACCTAGCAAAACTAAAAAAAACAATCAAAATGGGAAACCTCCTTTATATTATCGCAGTTATTTTAATCATCTTTTGGGCAATACAATTCTTTGCTTACAGTGCCGGAGGAATTATTCATGTACTCCTTGTAATAGCAGTAATTGCCATATTGTTAAGAGTTATTCAAGGAAGAAGAGTAATCAAATAAATAAGTCATCAGCCATATAAATTAAACTGCTATGAAATCAAATACAGTTACTTTAAGCATCTTAGCCAGTGTAGTTACTGCTACTTTAATGGGCATGTTACTTGCATACGAAAAAGGAAGGAGTATAGGCAAAAAAATGTCATTGCAAATCGGCAGAAAGCTCTACTACAAATAAATTTACTTTTATTTGCCTTTAACTGCGAATTGTTCTCTCGGCATAATTAAGCACACTTTTTTTGCTTGTTAAAAAAATAAAAAATAGTTATTGAAATGTCAAGCCACTATTGCTTCTAAGAGGCTGTACGAAAAGTACTTAATATCTTTTTACAATAATTGAAATCATAG
>CALCIK010000040.1 GCA_937907475.1 uncultured Bacteroidota bacterium
CCTTATCCCTTACTCCTTATCCCTTACTCCTTATCCCTTACTCCTTATCCCTTACTCCTTATCCCTTACAAGCCCCACATTCCGAATCCCCACAACCCCAACCTTAACCCTATGCTCTTTCACCACAAAAGGAACATACCCCTCAGCAGAAACCTCAAACCTATAAACACCCGCGCGCAATTTCGAAATCCTATACCGACCAGCCCCATCACTTCGGGTTGATTTATTTTTGTAAGAAATCACCACAGTAGCCTTTTCGATAGGAAGTTTAGTAACCCCATCTTTAACAAATCCCTTAATACCCGCAAAACCTTTACCACTCGTTTTATAAAGCAAATCCGAAAAAGTAAATTGTTTTTTAAGCACCGGATTATGCCGAAAAACCTGTTGCGCATCCAATAACATAGAAATCAAGTTATTATGAACAAGATTATTGGAAATAATCTTATGCTCTGTCTCAACAACAGCACCCTGTCTGCTCCTCAGAAAATCCGTATGAAGATTAAGAAAATCTACTTGAGCAGCATAAAAAAGCGGAGCAAAAGTGATAGGCATATTATCATCTTGCTCAAGAACCGCTTGATTATTTGTAATAAAATTAACCGCAGAACTAATCAGCCCCTCAGTATTATCCCAATCATCCTTTTTGGCTTTCTTATAATACTTAATCCCCGCACTTTCAAAATAAATTTTGTGCAATGCCGGAGCATAAGCATCCGAAATATACCGTTTCAAAGCCTGCCAAAGCTGAAGAACTTCAACGTTTTTTTTGAATAGCTTACCATGAAGAGTTTCCGATACCTCCCCTCTCGCCTGAACATCCGGAAGCTCTCTCGCAGCCTTAACAGCAACAATCTGGTTCGAAATAAAAGCAGAAGTATATTTCCCCTTAAACCCTGCAAATCTCACTTCATATTTCAAACACAATTTCCAACCTAATTCAGCAATAGAATACAATTCCCTTTGTTGGCAATGATACATAATTTTTGTCATCATCAAAAGATTTAAAACTAAAAAAACATTCCAAAAGCCCCTAATGTCCCACCCTAATGTCCCACTCTTCTTCCCCCAAAGTCCCAATTGTCCAACTCAAAAATCCCTAATGTCCCACTTACTCCCCAACAGTCCCAATTGTCCAACTCAAAAGTCCTTAATGTCCCTAATGTCTCTCTCCCACTCCCTCAACAATCCCAATTGTCCAACTCAAAAGTCCTTAATGTCCCTAATGTCCCACTCTTACTCCTCAACAGTCTCAACAATCCTTCTCTCCCCAATAAACAAAAATAAATAAATTCAACAAAACAACCCAAGAAACCACAAAAATAGTTCAACAAGGCAAACATTTTAAGTTACCAAACAAAAAAAAAATCTCTAAAATACCCTTCAAAGCCATTACAACCTCTTTCAACACCACCCCGACCCCTTTCAACACCACCCCGACCCATTTCAACACCACCCCGACCCGTTTCAACACCATCCCGACCCGTTTCAACGCCATTGCGACCCATTTCAATGCCCCATCGACCCGTTTCAATGCCACCCCGACCCGTTTCAACGTCATCCCGACCCGTTTCAACGTCATCCCGACCCGTTTCAACGCCATCCCGACCCGTTTCAATGCCATTGCGACCCGTTTCAATGCCATTGCGACCTCAACTGATACCTTTCCAACAAAGAAAAACCTAAAGACATGGCAAACAACCAACCCTCCAATGAAGATTAAAGCCAAAAACTTATAGAGGAACACTACATTTAATTAAACAGACCCCTTGTTATCCCAAAACAATGTTCCAATAATATGAATGGCAAAAAAAAAGACCCCATTATTCAATAAATTGGCAATCTCCAAAGGGAGAGAAAGGAGCAACAAAGTCCAACAAAATCGAATCTTAGGTGTTAAAGCAAACAACTATCATCAACTTTTACCGCAAAAAGCAGTATTATTGCATCTTGTACCAACAATCAGTTCCAAAAAGATGAAAAAACAACTACTCCCACTCCTTATCCTAGTTTCAATTATCGCGGGTAATATATATTATACCCAAAACCAAGTAAAGCCTATCACCGCCGAACACAAAGAAAGCGAACGCGGCGTGGCAGGTGCTTTAGAATACCTCGCCCTAATGCGCGGCAACTCCGAAACCGGACAGGTAGAGGTGGGCGATGTGCTGAAAGCCCGCAAAAAAGCCGACATCATGAAAGCAGCAAAATCGGGTAGCTCATTACTTGAATGGGAATTTTTGGGACCAAACAATATCGGAGGACGCACCCGAAGCATCCTCATTAATAAAAACAATACCAATCACCTCCTTGCCGGCTCTGTGTCCGGCGGATTATGGTTTTCCAACGATGGCGGCTTAAATTGGGCAGAACATCCTTTGAATGAAAGCAGCCCTTGCCTCGCCGTTTCCTGCATGACCCAAGCCCCAAATGGCGACATCTACCTAGGCACAGGCGAAAAAATCGCAGGTTGGTCCACCGACTTCTACGGAACCGGCAATAGTGCCTTCCCCGGATGCGGGATATACAAATCAACAGATGGAGGTATCACCTTTACCCTACTCCCTGCCACCGAACCCACCCCAAACAATGCCAACCAACAATGGGCTTATATCATAGCCTTAGAAGCCCATCCAACCAACGCAGGTTGGATTTATGCCGCAACAGAACGCTCTCTATATATGAGTACAGACGGCGGTAACACATGGGTATCTCCCGAAGGCATTCCCAACAACTTAGGCACAGGCTACGATGTAAAAGTTGCCTCAAACGGATACGTTCATGCCTTAGTGGGTAGCCGTTATTATAGAGCCACCGATGGGTTAACCTTTGAGCAAAAAAGCGGCACCAATCTGGGAGATTTCCCCGTAGTAGGCGATAACAAAAAATTGGCAATCGCCCCCTCCAATCCCAATTACATCTATGCCGTTACCATCTACTCCAGTGGTTGTTTGCGTCAAGTCTTACAATCTTCCGATGGCGGAAATGTCTGGATAGAAATAGGTGCCGGTGTCAATGGCGTATTCAATCCACTCGGCACATCGAGCTATTGCCAAGGCTGGTACGATCTGTGTATCATAGCAGATCCCTCCAATCACGAACGTATTTTTGTTGGTGGACTAACCCTTTGGTCATGGTCTGCAACCGATAATTGGCAACCGGTAACCGATGGTTCCGAAAGCTACTTCAACCCATACTATGTCCATGTTGACTTACACACCTTAACCTATCACCCCACCAATCCCAATATTCTTTTCATCGGTTGTGATGGCGGAGTATACCGTACCACTAATGCCACCCAAATTGCCCCGACTTGGAAAGCACTCAATAAAAACTACAATGTAACCCAATTTTACGCCATAGCCGCCGGCCTTGACGGTCGTGTTCTTGGCGGCACTCAAGACAACGGCTCAATCTATACCCGTTTTGATACCGATTCATACTTCGCAGGTGCCGATGTAACCGGTGGGGATGGCGGTTATGCCGATATTTCAAAAATCAACCCCGACATCATGTTTGCCGCCAATCAGGAAGGCCAATTACGCCGCTCTCCCAATGGCGGAGAATCGTTTTCCTTCGGAGGGTTTTTAGACGAAAACATAGATTGCCAACCCACACAACCCGATGGCAGTTGCAATCCCGATGGAAAAGTTGACAACAATCCCTTGTTCATCACCCCTACCATTCTATACGAAGATGTAACCACCGGCTTGGCGGTTTATGTAACAGGAAACGGCGTTGGACAAGTATGGATGACTATTGAAGCCCTCAAAGTAAGCAAAGTCCCAGAGTGGCAAGTAGTCGGAACGTTTACTGGCGGCGGTACCGTCAGCGCTGTCAACATAGCCCGCGATGCAACAGGCAAAGTAATGGTATTGGCAGGCACATCCGGCGGTCGGGTAATGGTGCTCAGAAATGTTTTGGTAGATGAATTTGGTGAAAATCCAAGCATTGCCGCAGTAAGCGCCATCAATCGAAAGCTATTCTCCGTTTCCGAAATTACCGGGCAAACTACAGGGCGTTATGTAACTTCCGTCAGCTCGAACCCGGGAAATCCCCAAGAGATTGTCGTTACAATGGGCAATTACAACAACACTAATTATGTTTTCCGAACCACCAATGCCTTTAGTTCATCGGCAACTTTTGTTCCAATCCAAGGAGAAGGGGACAACGCACTGCCCCCTATGCCCGTTTATGATTTAATCATAGATGTGGATAACCCAAATCGCTTATTTGTCGGCACAGACCTTGGCGTTTGGATGTGCGATATCATACAAACCGGTGTCAGCACTTTTGAATATAATTGGTCCGAGCAAAACAACACAATCGGCAGAATACCGGTATTTAGAATCAGGCAAGAGCCCATCAAACAAGAGGGTTGCAACGTTTTATATATCGGAACGCACGGCAAAGGCTTCTTCAGAAGCACAACCCTCACCTTTCCGCCGCCCAATTGCGATACCTCCTTACCCGGATGGGGCAATGCAGTGAGCACCGCCAACCCCGTAGAAACCGGTAAGATGATGGTCAAAATAAGCCCAAACCCCATCAGCAATCAAGGTCAAATCATCATAGAACTGCCCGAACGCCTGTTGGCCAATTCCGGCACGATGGTAGTCATCTACAATTTACAAGGACAAATACAACAAACTTTTCCCCTCCCCTCTAAGACCTCCGAAGTCCAAGTCATTCCATTCGAGGTCAGTCATTTACCGGCAGGAACATATCTAGCTGTTGTAGAAACCCAAAAAGAACGCATCAGCCATAAGTTTGTCGTTCAATAAAGCAGTAGATATTCAGACTTTTGTGGTCAATTTTTAACTAAGCAAGGAGGTTGATGATGTCAATCTCCTTGCTTAGTTTTTATTGAAAAAAACTTCGTTTTTGCATTTCAAAATTGTTGTTACATCAATCGTTATTTCCCTAATTTTGCGCTTTGTTTAAACCATTTAATCATCTTCAAATTTTTAACCTATGAGTAAAGCACAAACGATAGCAGCATTTTTGTTCTTACTCTTCATCGTTTCCTGTAACAAGAACGGTAACGAAGCGGCTAAACCCGTCAATGCAGAAGGGTACATCATAACCGATTACTCCGATGCCGGCGGTCTTCAAAAAGCCGTCAAAAAAGACCAACAATCAAAAGTGATCGAAGAAGGAGATTTACTCAAAGGCCTAAAAGAAGGCACATGGGTTACTTACCATGCAAATTCAGGTTTGGTAGCAACCGTTACCGGTTATCGCAACGGCAAAAAACATGGATTATCATTAAAAGGCGATGAAACAGGCAGCATCACCGAAAAAATGTTTTTCATCAACGACCAATTAGAAGGTCAACGCCTAGTTTACAACCGAACCCACATTAAAGAGGAAGCCAACTATAAAAACGGAAAATTAGAAGGCGAACGCAAACTCTATTACGATAACGGGAAAATTCAAGAAGAAGGCACATTCAAGAACGGCAAAAGAGATGGCTCTGCCAAATGGTACGACCAAGAAGGCAAAGCTACCATCGAATACACCTACCGCAACGGCGAGAAACAGTAGGGGCAACCCTTGTGGTTGCCCATTTGTGGTTGCCCATTTGTGGTTGCCCATTAGGTTTAGGTTAACGATTACTGAGTAATAGACAACAGGCAAATTGCAAAGGGCGATAAGCAATAGCAAATGGTTAAGCCTTCAAGTCTAACATCTTTATCTTATGTCTTTAGTCTAAAACCTAAATTCTAAAGTCTTACTCCTAACAACAAACGCCCCGCGATTTATTCACGGGGCGTTTATTGTTTCGTATCATTTCACAATTCACCATTCACAATTCACAATTCACAATTCACAATTCACAATTCACAATTCACAATTCACCATTCTCAATTCACCATTCACAATTCACAATTCACAATTCACAATTGACTTACATAAACCGATAGTACTTCCCCGGATAAAACGCCCCCGAGCCAAGTTCTTCTTCAATCCGCAACAATTGGTTGTATTTAGCAATCCGGTCTGACCGAGAAGCCGAGCCTGTTTTAATTTGTCCGGTATTTAGAGCAACGGCAATATCAGCAATAATCGTATCTTCCGTTTCACCGGAGCGATGACTGATAACGCTGTTGTAGCCAAATCTGCTTGCCATACGCACACAGTTAAAGGTTTCGGAAAGCGTGCCGATTTGGTTTACCTTAATTAAAATGGCATTGGCAATTTCCTTGTCAATGCCTTCGGCAAGGCGGTTAACATTGGTTACAAAAAGGTCATCACCTACTAATTGGACTTTATCGCCCAAGGCTTCAGTCAATTTACCCCACCCATCCCAATCGTCTTCTGCCATTCCGTCTTCGAGCGAAATAATAGGATATTTCTTACACCACTCAGCCCAATAAGCAATCATTTCATGCGGGGTGAGTTTGTCGCCGGTTGATTTTTTGAAACAATACAATCCGTTTTCAGTTTGATACAACTCCGACATTGCGGCATCAATAGCAATCAAAATATCTTCACCGGGTCGGTAACCTGCTTTCTCAATGGCATGTAAAACGGTTTCGATAGCCTCCTCGTTCGATTTGATATTGGGTGCAAACCCTCCTTCGTCTCCAACATTAGTAGAATAACCTTTGCCTTTTAAAACCGTTTTGAGATGGTGAAACACCTCTACGCCCATGCGAAGTGCATCGGCAAATGTTTCTGCACCCACCGGCACGACCATAAATTCCTGAAAGTCAATACTGTTATCGGCATGAGCACCGCCGTTTAAGATGTTCATCATCGGAATGGGCAATGTGGTAGCATTCACACCCCCTAAATATCGGTACAAAGGCTGGTCTAAAGCAGCAGCAGCAGCTTTTGCAACTGCCATAGAAACCCCTAAAATGGTATTGGCGCCAAGGTTGCTCTTATTCTCCGTATCATCAATTTCGCACATGATGGCATCTATCTCCGATTGGTCGAAAACGCTCATCCCTTCAATTTCGTTAAAGATGATGTTGACATTGTCAACCGCCTTTAACACCCCTTTACCCAAATACACTCCGGGGTCATTATCGCGCAATTCTACGGCTTCGTGTTTCCCGGTACTTGCACCGCTTGGCACAATAGCACGTCCCATGTCGCCGTCTTCGGTAAACACTTCTACCTCAATAGTAGGATTACCTCGTGAGTCTAATACTTGTCTTGCTTTAATGTCAGAAATAAGGCTCATAATATAGTTTGTTAATGATTTAAGGTGTTAGTTGTTTGGCATAATTTCTAAAAAAACTTTGCCATTTCATTTTAATCACTCCAAGTGCCGCTTCTTTAAAGATGCCACTGCTCATTTTCGATACCCCATAAATACGATCGGCAAAGGTTATCGGCACTTCTATAAGGGAAAACCCAAGTCGCCATGAAGCAAATTTCATCTCTATTTGGAAGCCATAACCCACCGACTTAATCTTGTCTAGGTTCAACTTTTCTAATACTTTGCGGGTATAGCAAACAAAACCGGCAGTCGTATCGTGTACCGGCAACCAAGTAATAAGTCTGACATAAATCGAAGCAAATCGGGATAACAAAATTCGGTCTAAGGGCCAGTTTTCAACTTTCCCTCCTTTAATATACCTAGACCCGATTGAAATATCGGCTTTACCGGTTGCACAGGCTTCGTAAAGCCGGAGCAAATCATCGGGGTTATGCGAAAAATCGGCATCCATTTCAAAAATATAATCGTATTGTCTTTGCAATGCCCATTTAAACCCATGTATATAGGCGGTTCCCAAACCCAGTTTACCTTTCCGTTCTTCGAGAAACAAACGTCCTTCGTATTTATCGGCTATCAGTTGTTGTACGATTGCCCCAGTTCCATCGGGTGAATGATCATCAATGACCAGCAGATGAAAATCTTTGGACAACGAAAACACCTTTTCCACCATAGCGGTAATGTTTTCCTTTTCGTTATACGTAGGTATTATCACAAGGCTGTCCGACAAGATGTACAAAGTTTAAAGGTGGTGATATAAACAAGCAAGAAAGACAGTCAATTCAATTGTTTGGTTGGTTAGGTCAATATCATTGAGTCAAAAAAATATCGGGTTATTTGCTATTTTCCTGTTTTAGTTCTTAATGCCTGTCTTATTTCTGTTACTTTTTGTTTGGTATCTAACAAAAAATCGCTTTTCATGATCCAATCATAATACTGCGGTTCAACACTAAACACTTCTTCAACAGGTTTACCCTTGTGTTTACCAAAGTTAAATTTAATAACACCATTCTCACTGATGAGCCGCCTGCCCGAATCGACAAAAGATTGGTCCGATGAAAACTCGTGTAAAAAATCTACCGTAGGTTGTAAACTGTCGGCATACAAATCCAATTGTCCGAGCAGGATTTCATAAGTAGCGGTTACGTCTGCTTCCGCACTATGGGCATTCTCCATATCTTTACTGCAATAAAACTTGTAAGCTGCTGCCAAATCACGGCGTTCCATTTTTTGAAAAATACGGAACACGTCTATAAACTTTCTTCCCGGATCTCTAAAATCTATCCCGACTCTCAAAAACTCCTCATTTAAAATCGGCACATCAAACTGATTGGAGTTATACCCTGCAATGTCGCAGTCCTTCAACAGTTCAAACAATTCATCGGCCACTTGCGAAAAGAAAGGCTCATCTTTGACATCTTCATCAAAAATCTTGTGAATGGCAGACGATTGGGCTGGAATAGGTATCGTGGGATTGATTCGCAGCGTTTTGGTGGTAGAACTGCCATCGGGCATCAGTTTCAAGATACTGATTTCGACAATACGGTCAGTAGCCAAATTCACTCCGGTGGTTTCTATATCAAAAATGGCAAGAGGCTTATGTAGTTGTAGCATAGTATTTGGCTTTAGTCTCGTAAAGAAGTGAGCAGGTACAACAAAACTTGTTGTCTAATTGCTTTTAGAGTTGGTTTGCGTTGCAAATATAGCAATAGTATCCAAGTTGATGCCCCCAAAGTTGCCCGAACTCATCAAAAGCAGGTCGCTATCTTGGTAATTTAATTCTAAAAGGAAGTTTTGCAGGGATTGAGGGTTGGTAAAGACCTTCAGATTGGGATGGTTAAAACATCGGGCAATCTCATCGGGATTTACCGCAGGCAGTTTCTTAACAGCCAAAGCCTCCGGATCATAAAATACAATCGCAAGGTCAGCAGGACTTAGAGTAAGACGGTAATTGGGAAGGAAATCGGCATTTAAACTACTGTAAGTATGCAGTTCCAAACAGGCTATCAGTTTCCTGTTGGGGTGCATGGACTTTACCGCTTGCGTGGTGGCCGCCACTTTTGACGGAGCATGTGCAAAGTCTTTGTAAACCGTACAACTCGATGAAGTGGCCAACAGTTCTAATCTTCTCGATGCCCCGGTAAAAGTTTGAATGGCTTGGTAAAACTCGGGATCGGTAATGTTATCCGCTAAAGCGCAAACCAATTTTGCACCCATCAGGTTTTGCATATTGTGTTCTCCAAAAACTTGTAAGTTGGCAGTTTCCCTACCTTCTTTCAATTGCCATACCTCGTTGTTTATCTCGTAAGTTGGAGTGGTGTATGGAATTGGAGTGGCTTGTTTTACCGTTGAAGCAACAGTTGCCACCCTTTCATCTCCGGCATAATAGACCAAACTTCCGCCGGTTTCAATACTCTCAACAAAAAGTTGAAACTGCTCGACATATCCTTCAAAGGTTGGAAAAACGTTGATATGATCCCAAGCAATGCCGCTGATGAGTGCTATGTGAGGATGGTAATATAAGAACTTGGGTTTTGTATCTATCGGCGAGGCAAGATATTCATCGCCCTCAATCACTATCAAGGGTGTATCTTCACTTAAACTGACTGAATCGGGAAAGTCCGGCAGTTTCGCTCCCACCACATAATCAAACTTTTTACTCCAATATTTCAGGACGTGCATCACCATCGAGGTAATCGTTGTTTTACCGTGACTACCTGCTATCACTATCCTTTTTTTATGAACCGCATGGCGAAAGATAAACTCGGGATAAGACCAAACGGGTATGCCCAAGGATTGCGCTTTTAACAATTCAGGATTGTCTTTTTTGGCATGCATTCCCAAAATTACCCCATCTATTTTGATGTCTATCTTTTCCGGAAACCAACCTAATTCGGGTGGAAGCAATTGCAGATTAAACAAATTGGTTCGGGCAGGGTCAAAGACCGCATCGTCCGAACCACTGACTTCGTATCCTTTATGGTGCATGGCAATAGCTAATTGGTGCATAATACTTCCACCAATTGCAATAAAATGTAGGCGCATAAGGTTTAAGAATGTGTGTCGCTCAATAAATAGCACAAAAAACGAGAAAAACTGTACAAATGAGCAACTTACTTGTTTATTTTGATGTTATGTGAAATAATGTGCTTTAATGTTGCGTTCCTAAATTGATTATTAAACAATAAACCAGTCTCAATCTAATGAAACAGTCTTTTGTAAAACAAATTGGTCTCCTTGCATTTACTTTAATCTTTACCTTAAGTCTATTCTCCTCTTGCCACAGAGGAACCGGCTGTCCGGGAAGAATAACTTATATCGAACAACCTTCAGCAATCGAGTTGGATTGTTAGTATAACACGAAATACTTTCAGTGATACTGATAAAGGCCATGTTATTCCTTATGGTATAACATGGCCTTTTTATTTTCTTCTATTCTTCCTTCGCTTTCCAAATTGCCCCGTATTTTTCTACGAGTATGTTATCGTAATAGTCTGCTTTCTCAAAAAGGTTCTTAAAGATGGATATTGCCATGTCGCGTGTAAAATAGGCATCGTAAATGACGGTTGACAAAATGATGTCTTGCTCATCAACACTAAACATGACATTTTCTAAGGTGTAGTTTTCTCGCAAAAGGTACTCATAAATCTCTTTAATATTAGTACGAGGCAAACGGCAAAGCTGTGCATCCCCTATGATATAGCGCAGTTCCTCTTCGTAGGTGATCTCTACTATCGCACTGCCGTGAGTAATTTCCCAAGCATTGGCACCTCGTCTTGCCAAAACAGGGTTTTTACCCAATTCTGTGATTAACTCCTCTATAAGTTTTGCCCTGCCTACCGGTTGGAAAACTTCCTCCTCGTAAAATGCCAATCTTGCACCACAATATGGGCAATAGTTGTCTTCTGCAATTTCTTGGGGGACCAAGTTGAAGCAGGATATGCAACGCGCCGTTCGTTTACCGGTAAACTGTTTATATTCTTCGAGCGATTCTCTTAAGTAGTAAGCAGGCAAAGCGAATCCTAAGTTCTCGCCGCCCTGTAATATAAATGTATTGACCCCTACTACCTCTCCGTTCATGTTGACCAATGGCCCGCCGCTGTTGCCCGGGTTGATGGAAGCGTCTATTTGAATGTACTTGACATTATTGTACAGTCGTTCTACTTTTGATACGATCCCTTTGGTAGCGGTGTACTTCAGACCGTAGGGGTGTCCGATGGCTAAAATGACCTCCCCTTGCCGTACTTGTGAGTTTAATTGCACTTCGGGTTTTGGAGCATTGGACGGCATTTCCAAGAAGGCCAAATCATAGGCCGGGTCTTTGAACAAAACAGTTGCCGTTGTTTCAGGGATTTGGTTGCCATTGATGATGGCTTCAACACTATCGCTCACCACATGATAGTTGGTAACAATCAAGTTGTATTCTTTGATATAGAACCCTGTGCCGGTGCTTCGCGGGGTGGCAATCTGAACCACTACGTTTCTGTATTGATCAATTGTTTTGTCCATCGGGGTGAAAAACAGATTTGAAAAGGCGAAAGTAGTATAAATCTGCCATTTATTGTGCTAAATGTCAGGTATCGTCCTATCAAATACATCCTGCCCTCTCTGTTCATCGCAAAATCAACATCCAAACTTAGGGAAAAGTTGCCTATATCGTGCGGTGGACGATTTGACCGTTTACCATAGTGAGCAACACTTTGGCAACAATGATTTGTTCAGGTGGGGCGGTGAGCAGGTCGGTATCTATGACACAAAGGTCGGCGTACTTGTTGGGTACTAAACTGCCAAATTGGTTTTCTGAAAACTGACTATATGCTGCCCAAATCGTCATGGCTTTTAGTGCTTCTATTCGGGAAAGCGTTTCATCGGGTTTGAATCCACCGGGCGGGAAGCCATGAATATCTTTCATGGTAACGGCGGCATAGAAGCCGAGGAGGGGGTTAATATGCTCGACCGGAAAGTCGCTGCCGGCAGCTACTAATCCGTTAGTCATTAACAGTTGGCGAAAGTTGTAAGCGTAGTTGATACGGTTGCCGATGCGGTCTTTTACCCAATACATATCCGATGTGGCATGTGTGGCTTGAATGGAGGGAATAATGTTGTAGTCGCTCAAAAGAGGCAGGTCATCGGGAGGCATAATTTGAGCGTGCTCTAATCGCCAACGGAGGGGATTGTTTTTAGCCAATACTTTAGCGTAACATTTTAAGACAAAATGATTGGCAGCATCCCCGATTGCATGTGTGGCGACTTGAAATTGGTATTCCTTAATTTGCTCCAGTTGATGGACAAACTCGTCTTCGTTGAGGAGTTGAAGTCCATAGTTGTCGCAATCATCGTTATAGGGTTCGCGAAGCCAAGCTCCCCTAGACCCTAACGCTCCATCGGAGAAGAATTTAAAGGTTCTAAGTGTTAAGAAAGGGTGCAGATAATGTCCTTGCTCACCATACTCTTTGATGGTATCTTTGGTGGCCAACATCATAGCATAAACCCGTAACTTTAGGATGTGGTTGTCCGCCATTTTTTTAAGCATTGTCCAATCGGAAGGAAGCACCAACGCATCGCCCAACGAGGTCAGTCCAACTGCAAAACATTGTTGCTGTGCTTTTAGAAGCAACCGAATGTATTCTTGTTCCGAGATATTGGGCAATGCTTCTTCTACTTGTTGGATGGCTTTGTCAATCAACAATCCTGTTGGTTGACCATTTTTGGTAACAACAATACCTCCTTCTATGGGGGCGGGGTTGTTTGCGATGTTGGCTCTGAGTAGGGCAGCGGTATTGGCAACTGCGGCGTGGAGGTCTATGCGCGTGATGAGGACGGGCAGGTTAGGAAAAGCCTCGTCGAGCAAGGTATTATCGGGCATCTCTGACGGATACCACAGGTTTTGATTCCAACCTCTGCCAATGATGACCTGCAAATTTGGATGTGCCGCTGCATATTCCTTCGTTCGCTCCACCACTTCTTCAATAGACTTTGAGCCGTACAAATCCAACTCACCTAATTGTCGGGCATAGTGCAAGAGATGGCAATGTGCATCTATCAAACCGGGATAGACAAAATTCCCGTTGAGGTCTATGACCTCGTTTGCTATAAATTGAGAGGTAATTTCGGAATTTAAACCGAGTTGAACAATCACCCCTTTATCAATAGCGATAGCTTCGGATGTCGAAAAGTCATCGTCAACGGAGTAAATCGTGGCATTTAATAAAATGGTGTCAACCGTAATAGGGTTACCGTACATTGTCGCAGGTTTTAAAGGCATAAACATACGACAACTTAGCAAACCACACCCAATTAAACGGTCAAAAATGCCGCATTTCGGGTATTCCTATAGGATGGCTGTTTACTGCTTTCGGTTAATAGGCAATATTAAGTACTTGGCCGTTTCGCACCTCTAACTGATTGTCGGTGTTGATATCGAGACCTTTAAAGAAGAAAGAACCCGAAATGCGCCTTTCCGATACTTTAATTGTTTCAACATTCACGTTAATTGCGTTATTTTGCACAAACTCTACTCCGTTTAGGATAACTTTAGAGGTCAATGGAAAATTGATTGCTGCATTACTGTCAATCGGTTTGGCTGCAAATGAGAAAGAACCTTCCGATTCGGGCATACGAATGACAACGGTTGTTCCGTCTTCTGAAGTGCCGGTAAGGGTAATGATATGTGAATCGGGGTCGTACTCGGTAAGGATTTGGGTAGCTAACCATTGGAAAACCAAGCCTGACGGTCCGACAATCTCGGCTGAATAAATTGGAGTGGTGTCTTCTGTATAATCATACGTTTTACTGCATGAAACGGCCATCATTATCAAGAGCATCCCCACCCACAGAATCGACCGGTTATATAGTTTCATAGCTTTTGAGTTTATTATCACTTGCAAAACTAAATCTGTTTACTTAAAGTTGAGTTGTTAAATCTCTTTTTTTACCAACCTCCCGTAAAATATAGTTTGAACGACAAAAATAGTAAGCGTTTAACACCCCTATAACGAAACAAACTGGCTTTGCGTTGCTTCCTGACTGTTAATATCTATTGTAACACCAAAATAAAACAATGATGCTCCACTTTTCTTTGAAACGATTTACCTTATTCGGACTATTGGCTATCGGCGTTTGCCTTTCCTTTACCGGTATCGGAAACCCGCCGGCAACATCACCATCCATTCCCTTTGGTCAGGAACAGACCATCAAACAAATTTTTGACCAAACTTTGAAGGAAGGCGGGTGTTATGCCGACCTTGAATACCTGTGTAAACGCATCGGGGGACGGTTAAGCGGCTCGCCGCAGGCCGCCGCCGCAGTGGAATGGGCACTACAAACCCTTGAACGCATCAACAACGTTCACTCATACAAACAAGACGTGATGGTACCGCATTGGGAGCGAACAGGAAAGGAAGAAGCGCGTATTATTAGTAAACATATCGGTTGGCAGTCGGTCAATGTCTGTGCTTTGGGAGGGTCTGTCAGCACTGCCAAATGGGGCATTACCGCAAAGGTGGTCAAGATTGACAGCTTGGGTGCATTGGACAGGTTGGGAAGCAAGCAGATAGCGGGTAATATCGTCTATTTAGACCGCCCGTTTGACCCTACCTTTATTGACACCTTCGATGCTTATTCGGCGTGTGCTTCTAACCGTTTTACCGGAGCATCCAAAGCGGCCAAGTATGGAGCTGTGGCATTTGTCTTGCGCGCACTGGCTTCTAATATAGACGAACATCCACACACAGGCAGCATGTCTTATGACACAAACATACCCAAAATTCCGGCTGCTGCTATCGCAACGATTGATGCCGACCTTTTGAGCGGGTTATTGACCAAAGACCCCGACTTATCGCTTTACCTCCAACTCAATTGCGCCACTCATCCCGACAGGCTTTCGTACAATGTGATAGGCGAAATCAAAGGCTCGGAGTTTCCTAATGAAGTGGTCGTGGTGGGCGGTCATTTGGATTCGTGGGACAACGGCGAAGGGGCACATGACGACGGCGCAGGCACGGTTCATTCTATCGAGGTGTTGCGCACTTTAGCCAATTTGGGTATTACCCCCAAACGCACCATCCGTTGTGTGTTGTTTATGAACGAAGAGAACGGCGCAAAAGGCGCGCAGGAATACGCCAAATGGGCTGCCGCAAACGGCGAAACCTGTATTGCCGCCATCGAATCGGATAGAGGCGGTTTTAGTCCGCGTGGGTTTACCATCGAAACCAACAACGACACAATCACTGAGAATCGTTTCACAACCCTCAAGACTTATCGAAACCTGTTAGAGCCTTATGGAATTCATCAATTTGAAAAAGGGTTTAGCGGGGTGGATGTGAAATATATGAAAGAGCAAGGGACGACCTGCCTTGGGTTAGTGCCCGACCCGCAACGCTATTTCAACTACCACCACACGCCAAACGACACCTTTGACAAGGTGAACGAGCGCGAATTGAAGATGGGTGCTGCGGCAATGACCGCATTGGCATACCTCATTTCGGAAAACGGTTGGTAATCTACTATTGCTGTGCTATCCGATTTTGACCGTATTATACAGTTTGCTGAAATTGGTCGGGTTAATGCCTAAGTAAGAAGCAATGTATTTGTGGGGAACCATCTGCAAAAGGTGTGGACTTCGCTTACAAAAGGATTTGTAACGCTCTTCGATGGTGAGCGATTGTAGTTCGAGGTGGCGATTGACCACCCCCGTAAGCAGGGCTTCGGTCATTTTTCTAAACAACCTTTCGATACTATGCGAACGGTCGAACAGTTCTTGCAATTGCTCGAACGAAAGGCAAGCCATGATGCTTGGAGTGAGTGCGGTTAGGTAACAATTGGACGGGGTTTGCGAAAAAAAGGATTCGGGTACGGCGCAAAGGCTGGGGTAATAGGTAAAGGCAACAACATGGGTGAGGCGGTCGGATTCAAAAAACGACATCTGTATGCCGCTCAACACAAAATAGAACTCGCGCGCCACCTGACCGGGAACGGTTATCATCTCGCCTTTGTCGAAGGACTTGATTTTTTGACAATCGGTCAACAGTTTTAAATCGGCATCACCAATGGAATGGAATTGCCTCAAATAGTCGTCATATCCTTTCATGGGGTAGTTTGTTTTATTGGCCACTGCTCTACCCTGCCCTATCTTCCCGCCTATCCCAGCAACGGAAACTTTTGAAGACAATTGTACTTCTGTCCTCTTACCAATTTCACCGTTTCCCACAGTTCGACTTGCATAGCGGTAAACGAAAACGGCACCACAGGTAATTGTTTTGCCAATTGGACTGCTTTTTTGTCGTTGACTTCCCCTATGGGCAGGCGCAACAGGGTCAGGTGTGCGGTAAACCCGTGTTCGGATGAGTTGGTCAAGACTTCACCCAATAGGGATGCCAACAGTTCGAGAGGTTCGGACGGGTGAAAGGTTATCCATAGCATTGCCCCTCTGTTGGGAGTTAATACTGCGCTAACGTCTTTCATTTTCAATTCAAAAGCGGGAATATTAAAAGCGATTGCCTGCACTTTATTGGCAATGTCGCGCAGTTCCGATTCGTCCGTATCACCCATAAACAACACTGTTACGTGCATGTTTGAGATAGTGGTCCATCGCCATTCGTGGTAGGGTTTCCAAGAATTGGCAATTTGTTGTTTGATGGTCGTGGGTATCGAAATGGATAGGAATAATCGTTTCATGGGAATATGTTTTACCTTTTGCGCGGCTGAATGCGTTGCAAAATTGGATGTTTTGGCACAAAGTAGCACCTTGATTGCCACAAAAGTAAGATGTTGTAAAAGATAACCTACCATTTTATCTAAAAAGTTGGTAAAAGTATGCTTTGCGTGTTAAGTTTGTGCAAATTTGGGCTTCGTTGCCAACCACCATTTTACCTACTTCACCAACCAAACGACCCCTCCCATGCAAAGCACCGAGTTAGTTGCCAAAACCGCACAGGGATTAGAAGATGTTTTGGCCGATGAAATTACCAGATTGGGCGCAACCGTTACCGTAAAAGGGCAACGTGTCGTCCATTTTATGGCAGACCAAGCCATGATGTACAAAGCCAACCTCCATTTGAGGACAGCTTTTAGAATCATGATGCCGGTTGCCTCTTTTACCGCCAATAGTCCGGACGAGTTATATCGCGAAGCCTATAAAACAGAGTGGGAGCAATATTTTACCACAAACGACAGCTTTGCCATAGACTTTACCATCCACTCCCCTCTCTTTTCGCACTCGCAATTTGCGGCCTTGAGAATCAAAGATGCCATTGCCGACCGATTTCGGAATTTATTCAGCAATCAACGCCCTTCGGTGGACACCTACGACCCCGATTTTTTAGTCCAATTACACATTAGCGGCAACGAGTGTCATTTGCTTTTAGACAGTTCGGGACAATCACTGCACAAACGCGGGTATCGCACCTTTCAAGTGGCCGCACCGCTGAACGAAGTATTGGCGGCAGGCATGGTGATGTTGAGCGGTTGGGACAGGCAAACGGTACTCTATGACCCTATGTGCGGTTCGGGAACCATTGCTATCGAAGCAGCTTTGTTGCAAAGGGATATTGCTCCCGGACTTTTTAGAGAAAAGTTCGGTTTCCAATCGTGGAAGAATTATGACGATAAACTGTGGAAAAGTACTGTGTCGGATGCACTACGGCAAAGTAAACCTTCTCCCGATGCACCCATTTATGCTTCCGATATTTTGTCATCAGCTATAAAAAAATCGGTGGAAAATGCGCAAAACGCAGGGCTGCCCGACATCAACTTTTTTACCGCAGACTTTATTTCCGATAAACCCCTCATCGAAGAAACGGGCGGCTATATTTTCATCAACCCGCCTTACGGCGAACGGTTGGAACAATACCAAATCAACAATTTCTATAAGGATATTGGAAACACCTTGAAAAGACAATACAAGAACTACACTGCTTGGCTATTGACCGCTCACTTGGAAGGGTTGAAACACATCGGGCTTCAGACCTCCAAACGGATTACCTTGTTCAATGGCCCGTTGGAATGTCGGTTGGTGCAGTATAAAATGTATTGATTCTTGGGAATTTACGATTGACGATTTTAGATTTACGATTGGCTTTCGGGAATTTACGAATGACGATTTTAGAATTACGATTGAAGACTAATGATTTGCTATTGAACATTGACTATTGACAATTGACTTTTTGAGTTTTATATTTATAGATGGGTTCTTTTCGATTTGCCAATGTTTGTTTAAAGGTATTATTTGGTGCTTATGATGCTTTTCAAAAGTGTTTGTGCTAAGATTTCCATTTGAGTGATAACCGATACAAGTATCGGTACTTCCATAGTAGCTTTTATATTCAACATCTTTATTCGTCATTATTCATATAGTGTTTACCATTCCTAAATATAAAACCTTAACATCGCAACCTTTAATCGTCAATCTAAAATCGCAAATTACCAAAAAACAACCATAAAACCCACCATTGTCTGTGACCCACAGACAACTCCATGTTAATTCATTAAAACGGGTTATCGTCTGTGAGGACACAATCAACGGCATGTGGGAATTAATCGTAAATCGTCAATCTAAAATCGCAAATAATTAATTCGTAAATTCCTATTTATGGAAGCAAAATATTACCTACCCTCTTTTTTATTCCTTGTTTTTGCATGTTGTTTTCAGGTTTCGATGTCCAGTGCTATCGCACAGCCGAACAGTAGCAATCGAAGCAAAAATGCTGTATCTTCTTCAGATGCGGACAACAACCCCAATATGGTGTTGGGTCGCAAAAAAATGGAGAGCGGTGAATATGCCGTAGCGCGTGCTTATTTTACCATTGCCATCGAAGAAATACCCAACGCTTGGGCAGCACGATTGGAACTTGGTAAAGCACATGCGGCATTGAACGATTTCAAAAGTGCGATAAACGAATTTGACCAAGTCATTAAACTCAACAAAGAAGTGGCTGAAGCCTATAACGAGCGAGGGAAGGCCAAGGCGATATTGAACAAAAAAGCCGATGCGCTTGCCGACTTTGCTGAAGCCGCACGTCTTGACCCCGAATATAAAGCCCCTTATGAAAACAGCGCGCAGATTGCCATCAAAGCGGGTAATTACGAGGAAGCCATCAAGTATTACGACAATCTTATTCAACAAAACCCGGGCTATGCCAATGCCTATTACGAGCGTGGTAAGGTAAAGGCAGCTTTGGGCAGTTACGATGGTGCGGTGGCCGATTTTAAACAATCCATCAAGATAGACAGTAAATATTCATCCGTTTATTACTCAAAGGAAAAGGCATCAGCTATGTCCGACACGCTGCAAGCGGTCATTGAACAGAGTCGCGTGGCCATCGGCATGATGAAGATGTCGGATGGTGATTACCAAAGCGCGATTGCCGACTTTACGGACGTGATTAACCGTTTCCCTAAAAACAAACTCGCCTTTTACCAACGAGGGTTGGCATGGTCGCTCCTAAACCGCCCGACCGATGCCATCGCCGACTTTGACAAGGCTGCACAACTTGACTTCAAATATACGGATGTCTATCTCCAACGCGGAAAGTGTAAAAACGATATACGAGATTATATCGGCGCACTCAAAGATATTGACAATTACCTCACGCTTGTGCCCAATCAAAAAGACGCGTTCGTGTTGAGGGGTGAAATCAAGACCAACCTTAAAACCTATCCCGCCGCCATTCTCGACTTTGACCAAGCTATCGGTTTAGACCCCCAATTTGCCCTTGCTTATGTGGACCGTGGGGTTGCCAAGATGTTTAACGGCAATAACCAATCGGCATTGACCGATTTTCACGCCGCTATCGGCATTGACCCGTCCAATCCTGTTTCCTATTACAAACGCGGGGTGGCCAAATCTACTTTGACCGATTTCACGGGTGCGATTGCCGATTTCAAAAAAGCGATTGACCTCCAGCCTTCTTACAAATACGCCGTCCTTCAGTTGGGCATCGCTCAGGCGGCCATGAGTAACCACTTGGAAGCCATTGCCACTTACGAAAAAGCCCTTTCGCTCGACCAACAGTTTCGCGAAGCCTTTTACCATCGAGGTTTGTCGAAGATGGCTCGCAAGGACTATCTGGGAGCTATTGTTGACTACGAAACAGCCATTGGTATCTATTCCGATTATACCGATGTCTATTTTGCCTCGGCCGCAGCGCGTACCGAAATTGGCGATTTGACAGGTGCCATTGTGGATTACGATAAATTTATCGAGTTAACCCCCGGTAATGCCGTTGCCTATTACCAACGGGCATTGGTTCGCAAAAGCATCAAAGACAATCAAAACTCGCTCAACGACTTTACCAAAGCCCTAACCCTTGATGCTAATTATGCCGATGCGTTTTTCCAACGCGGTTTGCTCTACAACAGTGCCGGCAATTATCCGGCTGCCTTAGACGATTTCAATAAGGTAATAGAACTGCGTCCAACAGATGTGCCCGCTTTGATGGAGCGTGGCAATATCAAGATTTTACTCGAAAACTATTCCAAAGCCATTTTAGATTTTGACGAGGTAATTAAAATTGACCCCGCTAACCTCGAAGCATATATCCAACGCGGGAACATAAAACTCAAAACCCTGAAATATCCCGAAGCCATTGCCGATTACAATACGGTGATTGCCCGCAACTCCAAATATGCCGATGCCTACGCCAGTCGTGCTGCCGCCAAGTCGGCCATGAAAGACTATCCGGGAGCGTTGTTGGACTACGACAAGGCCATTGCTTTAGACGCATCCAACGCCTTGGCATACAGCCACCGCGCCAATACCAAAGTCGAAACCGGTGATTTGAAAGGAGCAATAGACGACCTCAATACCCTCTTGAAACTTGCACCCAACAACCACGAAGTGTATTTTCAAATTGCTAGCCTTCAATATGCCATCGGCGAGTATAGTGCTGCCCTCGACAACTACAACAAAGCCATTGAGTACGACAAGAAAAACAAATTTGCCTTCTTTTACCGAGGGGTGTCAAAGGCAAACCTCAATAAGCATCAGTTAGCCATCAACGATTTTGACTCGGCCATCAAACTCGACAAAAAGTACCTTTACGCTTATCATAAGCGCGCCGGCAGCAAAACCCAAGTCGGCGACTACAAAGGTGCTATCGAAGACTTTACCACCGTTATCAAGATTGACAACAACTTTGGCAGCAGCTACTTGCGGCGTGCCGAAGTTCACCAATTGACCGGCAACCACACCCAAGCCATCAAAGACTTTTCGGCTGCCATCAAAACCCAACCCGATAACGTGGCAGCTTATGCCGGTCGTGGGAAGAGCAAAGCAGGTATAAGGGATTTTGAAGGGGCTGTTAAAGACTATTCCAAGGTCATCGAGCTTAATCAAGAAGATAAGAGTGCGTACAGCAACAGGGGTAATTTGCTTGCGGCGTTGAAGCGATACGACGAAGCATTGACCGATTTTAACAAAATCATACAACTCGACCCCAACAACAAAATGGCATACAGCAATAGAGGGAGTGTGAAAGCCGCTATGAAAAACTTCCAAGCCGCCATTGCCGATTACGATGTTGCCATCGCTATTGACAACCAATTCAGGTCGGGTTATAGCAACCGCGCTCAATATAAAGCAGAACTTGGTGAGTACGAAGCCTCGATTGCCGATTTTGACGAAGCCCTTGACTTAGACCCCAAATACAAACTCGCTTACTACAACCGCGGGGCGGCAAAGTACAGCATCAACGACTTTGCCGGTGCCATCACCGACTTTTCTGCCGTTGTGGATCTCGACCCCGAAGACATTGATGCTTTTAACAGCCGTGCCAATGCGCGTGTCGCGAATGGCGATTTCGAAAATGCCGTAACCGACTTCAACCGAGTGCTCGAACTCAACAAAGACTTTGAAGCCGCTTATGTGAACCGCAAAAAAACGCGCATACAAATCAAGGAAGTGGTTACCGATGCCGCTTCGCCGGAAGATTTGAAGCTATATAATATGTTGTTGAGCGGTCTGTCGAAGGTGGCCCTTGGTGAATATGCGGCTGCCGATAAAATATATGACGACGTGATTGCCCTCAATCTCAACTACAAGTTGGCCTTTTTCAACAAAGGCATCTTGAAAAACACCGTTGGTGAACATGTCGAGGCGATTACCAATTTCACCAAGGCTGTTGCCCTCGACCCCAACTATGCCGCCGCCTACAACTACCGTGGTAAGGTACATACAGATATGACCGACTACAAATCTGCCATCAACGACTACACCAAAGCCATTGAAATTGACCCCACGTTTAAAATAGCCTTCAATAATCGCGGGTTGGCAAAAGCCGCATTGGGTAATCATATCGGTGCCATTGCCGACTACGACCAAGCCCTCGTCCTTTCACCCCAATATAAATCGGCTTACAACAACCGCGCCTTGTCTAAGGCCGCCATCAAGGACTATGAAAGTGCCATTTCCGATTACGATAAAATCATCGCGCTCGACCCGCAATATAAACTCGCTTACAACAATCGAGGTATCGCAAAGGTGGCACTCAGCAATTACGGCAGTGCCATTACCGACTTTGACCGCGCTGTGGAGATAGATCCTAATTACGAAGCCGCCTATAACAATCGTGCCATCGCCAAATCGGGCATGGGCGAGTTTGAAGCGGCCATTGCCGATTTTGATGCGTTGCTTCAACTCAACCCCAAACACGAAACGGCCTTCGAGAGTAGAGGCAGCGCACTCTTGGCTTTAGAAAAGTATGCCCTCGCTATTGCCGATTTTACCCAAGCCATCAAAAACAATTCAAACAACAAGGCCGCCTACTACAACCGTGCCATTGCCAAACATTATTTGAACGACTACAAAGGCGCAGTGGATGACCTTTCAAAGACCATCAACATTGACCCCAACTATGCCGCCGCCTACAATCAAAAGGGTAAAGCCTATACCGCATTGGACAAACCCGCCGATGCCATCAAAGAGTTTAACAAAGCCATCGAGTTAGACCCCAACTACACGATGGCCTACTACAACCGCGCCATTGCCAAACGAGGTTCGGACGACCTGAAAGGTGCTGTGGCAGATTACAAAAAGACCATTGACCTTGACCCTTATTTTGTGGATGCCTACAACAACCGAGGCACGGTGAGGATGAAATTGGGCGAGTTTGTGGACGCTCTCTACGATTTTGATAAAGTCGTGGAGTTGGACCCCTCCCACAAAATGGCATTGTATAACCGCGCCTTGATTAAGGACAATTTCGGCGAGCATCGCGATGCCATTGTTGACTTTGGCAGGGTACTGAGCCTAGACGAGAATTACGCCGATGCCTATACCGCACGCGGCAACGCAAAAATTAAAATCAAAGATTACAAAGGTGCCATCACCGATTTCGACAAGGCATTATCCATCGCCCCTAAATCGGGCGAGGCATTCTACGGCAGAGGTAACGCCAAGTTTAAACTCGAAGACCTAGCCGGCAGTTGCGCCGATTGGCAGTTATCCATCTCCAACGGCTACCGTCAGGCATCGGAAAAAGAGAAGGCGCATTGTAAGTAGTTTTTTGATTTACGATTGAAGATGTAAGACTTTAGACTTAAGATATAAGACTTTAGACGTTTAACTTTTGTTGAACACGATTGGCATGGTTCTTCATTGCAAATAATGATACCGGTTTGTCAATGCGAGTCTCCCCATTATGGTAGTGGTAGCACCGATACTTGTATCGGTGAAATGTGCGATACAAGTATCGCAACTACCGAAGGCGTTAGTCATTCATTTCCGACTGTCCACGTTCGACCTTTACCAACCCCTCTTATTTTTCCAAAAATGACTTTCCAGTTGGTACTAACGGCGTTCTCGTTAGTACCAAACGATTTGCCGTTGCTACCTTTCAATTTGCCGTTGCTACCAAACGATTTGCCGTTGCTACCAACGATTTCCCAAAGCTACCTAACTATTTCCCATTGCTACCAAACAATCTGCCATTGCTACCTAACGATTTCCCGTTGGTACCAAACACATTCCCGTTAGTACCAAACACATTCCCGTTAGTACCAAACTCATTCCCGTTAGTACCAAACTCATTCCCGTTAGTACCAAACACATTCCCATTAGTACCAAACACATTCCCGTTAGTACCAAACTCATTCCCGTTAGTACCAAACTCATTCCCGTTAGTACCAAACACATTCCCGTTAGTACCAAACACATTCCCGTTAGTACCAAACACATTCCCATTAGTACCAAACACATTCCCATTAGTACCAAACACATTCCCATTAGTACCAAACACATTCCCATTAGCACCAAACACATTCCCATTAGTACCAAACTCATTCCCGTTAATACCAAACTCATTCCCGTTAATACCAACGGCGAAGTGATTTTTGGAGCAGGTAAATGGTTGAAGGCAATAGCTTATGCTGTATTCATAAATCTAAAATCACAAAATTTTAGTCTTCAATCGTAAATCGTAAATTCTCGAAAGCCAATCTAAAATCATTAAAGTTGCTTACTTTTGGGACTTCATAACATGGGATAAACTTAACTATCCCACAAAAGAAAAGAACAGCTAAACAACAAACACAAACCATAAACAAAATACAGTATGGCTCGATTTACAGAACCGATGTTGAGAGATAATGCGTTGTCGGGAAAGGTGATTATCGTTACAGGGGGCGGGACGGGGCTTGGCCGTTCCATGAGCAAGTACTTTCTTGAATTGGGGGCGAAGGTGGTGATTACCAGCCGCAAACTACCCGTTTTGGAAGAAACGGCAGCCGAACTGCGCACCGAAACAGGGGGTGAGGTATTGGCACTTGCCTGTGATGTTCGTCAATATGAGCAAGTCGAAAACGTGTTGGCAGAAACCATCAAGACGTTTGGAAAGATAGATGTGTTGGTCAACAATGCGGCGGGTAATTTTATCAGTCCGACCGAGCGACTATCACCGCGCGCCTTTGATACGGTGGTGGACATCGTGTTAAAAGGCAGCTACTACTTTTCGTTGGCAGTCGGTAAATATTGGATTGAACAAGAAATACCGGGAAGCATCTTGAGCATCGTAACGACTTACGCTTGGACGGGGTCGGGATATGTTGTGCCTTCGGCATGTGGCAAGGCCGGCGTGTTGGCGTTAATGCGGTCGTTGGCGGTAGAATGGGGTAAATACGGTATCCGATGCAACGCCATTGCACCGGGGCCCTTCCCAACACCGGGTGCATGGGATAGATTGTTTCCCGAACCGTTGCGCAAACAGTTTAACCCCGAGAGCAAAATACCGGTAGGTCGCGTGGGCGATCATCAGGAACTCGCCAACTTAGCAGCCTATCTCGTATCGGATTACGCCGCTTTTGTAAATGGTGAAGTCGTTACGATTGACGGAGGGGAATGGTTGAAAGGGGCAGGTGAGTTCAGCTATTTGGATGCCCTCAGCAACGAAATGTGGGACGACTTGGCGGCAATGGGTAAAGGTAAATAGCAAATCGCAATTTCGATACCTTATACCCAAACAATCCATTCGTAACTCATAACTTATAACTCATAACTTATAAAGCTGCAATCTTACCTCGCCCCTAATTCAACGACTTCTACATCGTAAATGCGCTTCCCATCAATGCTCAACCGGATTAGCGTTCGCACTTTGTGAAACCCCGACTTGCCGGCAGCACCCGGGTTGATGTGTAAAAGGTTGTGGAACAAGGGTTGACGGGCTACGAGCAGCAGGTGTGAATGACCGCAAACCAAAATATCGGGTTGTTGGGCAAGGATGCGTTCTTTCACCCTTGGGTGGTACTTAGGCGGTGTGCCCGCGATATGGGTCATATAAACGGTAACGCCTTCGCAGGTAAAGATTTCGTCTTCTCTGAATGACAAACGGACTACGTGATTGTCAATATTACCATACACCGCCTTGAGCGGACGGAAGGCTTCCAAAGTATCGGCAACGGTGATATTGCCAATATCCCCCGCGTGCCAGATTTGATGGCAGGGTTCGAGGTGATGCAAAATGCGGTCGTCCATATAACTATGGGTATCGGAGAGAATGCCAATTCGCATCATTTTGTCGGGGCTTGGGTAAAGGAAGGCAAAGGTAATTGGATTTTTTATGCAAGGTCAAGTCCATTTGGCAGATAGTCAAGAAATTACTATATTGCCCTGTTTTTGGAACACAGGTGTTTGGAAATGTTAAAATCGTTCCCGCTTTTGTACTAATCAATCCGATTTCGAGTTCTTGTTTTGCAGTCACTGAGTGCCCTGTTTATTTGTAACCTTTATATGCCCCCAATAACAGACAAAATCAATCTTTTCATCGCCTTCTCGGAAGCCGACACGGAAGTTAAAGACGAGTTGGTCGAACACCTTGGCTTTCTCAGACGAGAAGGTCAGATAGAGGTATGGCATAAACAATTGATTGGGGCGGGCGAAAACTTGGAAGACAAACAAAAAGAGGCGTTACAAAAAGCGCAAATCATATTGTTGTTGATTAGTTCGGATTATATCTCTTCCGACGAGGCGTTTGAAAACGAGGTAAAACCGGCCATTGAACGGCATCAACAAGGGCTGTCCAAGGTGATACCGGTCATTGTTCGCGATTGTTTGTGGAAAACGGGCATGTTGTCGCAACTATCACCCTTGCCGGTGGGCGGTAAATCGGTTAATCAATGGCAGGACAGAGATGCTGCCTTCAAAAATATCGTTTCCGAGATACAAAAATTAGTAGCCCGTTTTCGGGAAGCATCTGGTGAAGCCGGAAACGGGTCAACAATAGGTGTCCCTCAAAAGCCCAAAGGCATCACTTTTAAAAAGGCATTCATACCGGGAATTTTCTCGGTAGCAGTGGGTATTGCAGTCATTTTTATTGGCTTGCGCATATTCAGCCCCATGAAAATCGAGGAAACCGATGATAGTAAAATCATTGCAAGACTTCAAGGCGATTGGGTCAATCCCAAAACGACCGATAACTTCATACACCGCTTAACCTTTTGGGGCGATACGGTAGGGGTTTACAGTCTTGGCGAGAACGAAGAACTGTATTGGGGTGGTCAGAAACTGGAGATTATCAACCCCCGCAAAGGAAAGGTGAATTACAAAGGCTTTTCGTTCGATTTAGAATTGGTCATGTCTAACTTTCAAGACACCCTAGTCGAGAGTTTAGTTGCCATCTATTCGTTTGATACCTCCGGCATCTTCAATATTCGCAACAGCAAGTTGTATAAACAAGAAACGTTGGAATTGATAGCCATGCAGATGAAAAACAACAACGACTCGTCCAAAACAATTGATACGCCGATGTTTGTTTTAAAATCGGACAAAGTGGTCAATCTCAACGAATTAGAGATTACCCCCCGAATGATTATTGATCTTAGTGAAATGAAAAGCGACACCGCAAATACCAAGGTTAAAAGTCAAGTGGTGCGCGATGCACAACAGCGCAAGGCGAATTACCTCAACAATATCAAGGTTCAACCCCAATATAACCTGTCTATTCCCATTACTTCCGATACCATGAATATCATACAGAAAGATAAAATAATTGACCGGTTCATTAAACCAAATCAACAAACCGGAGTTAAACCCACTGTGATTATCAAAGAGTAAGTGGAGAACTCTTCCGACCATACCTTTGTTTTAAATTAATCATCTTCAAACTTCATAACCATCTAGTATGAAAAATTCCCTTTTAGTCGTTTTAGTATCGTTGCTTTTTGCAACTGCCGGCAATGTTTACGCACAGAACAACAGTTCAAACGAAGGCAAGTCACAAGCACCCGTCCCAGCAGTTCAACCAACTCAAGGCGAACAAGATCAACATCAAAACCAAGACCGCCCACCCACCAACCAAAAAGCAGAGAAAGATGAGGTGAAGGTAAAAGGTCAAACCACACGCGATGCCATCAAAGTGAAAAATACTGACCGTACCAGTACGATGAGCAAAGACAGCGATAAAAACAAGAAAGCCAAAAAGAAAGCAATTGCAAAAGCCAAGAAAAAACACAACAAACACAAAAAAAATAAAAAACACGTTAAACCCGAACAAAAAACACAAACCAAAGAAGCTAAAGTAAGAGAAGCACAAAAATAAATCGTTCTCTATCTTCAATAAATTGATACCCAACAATCCCCGATGCGAAAGTGTCGGGGATTGTTGTTTTTGGGAGATGGGTAAGAGGGTTTAGTTGGGTCGTGGCAGTTGAGGAGAAGGGCGATTTACCTGCGATTTACGGTTGAATAGAAATCACCTTGCAGCGTCAACTGTCCATAACCTCGCCCCCCAATTCTAACCAACAAGTTGTCGAAAAAAGGTTTTACCCTCGGCATTACCGCTATTCGTTCAAATGCCCAACAGCTCAATACTGCCACTACACCTCCTACCAATACATCCAATACATAATGGTGCTCTGTATAAACAGCCGATAGCCAAATCCCGACAATGAAGATGAAAAAAGCAATGTTTAGCAGGCGGTTTTTGAGTTCTCTTCCGTAAATAAAACAAACTACGGGAAAGGCACAATGCATCGAAGGCATGGCCGCAAAAGGTGCAGGTGCTTTGGCGTAAAAGTTTTCGAAGATGGGAATGCCTGTAATTTGGTCGAAATAAATCAAACCCGCGGCATTACCGGTGGTGGTGGGGATGAGGTCGAACCCGAATTGTGCAACATACCAAGGGGGGGCGGCAGGGTAAATGTAGTAAATGATCATGCCCACAAATTTGGTCAAAGCAAAAGCATACATAAAGCGCAAACACATTGGTTTGTGGTACAAAAAAAGATAAAATCCAAACGCCAATGGCACAGGCACCCAATTGATATAGAACAGTGCCGCCAAAACATCGAAAAAGGGTTGGTGAAACCTCGCCCCTAATTCGTTGAGTGTGTAACGCACTCCTTCGTATTTGACTCCAAACAATGCTTTATCGGCTTCGTACAATTCGCGAATATGTACAGTGCCAAATTCATGGTTGGGATAAACACGCAACGAGTCGTAAACCATCGTGTAAACAAAAAAAATAGCAAAGGCATAGAGGAATTGTCTCGACGAACTGTTGGTAAAGAACAACAACCCTACCAAGAAATACATGCCAATATGTTCTGTTTTAAGCCCTACCACCCCGTAAAACCATGCGAAGTAACAAATGCTTCCTACAACAGTCCATAGAATTTGTTGTGGGGTCAGTCGCCTGTCAAAAGTGTTTGACACTATCGGCTCGACGGTTGGATTAGAAGACATTGTTGGTTAGGTTGAAGATGTTTTTGGTGATTGAACTTTGGCTTCCATCACCCTTTTTCTAATCATGCCGGGCACGTCCCGTTTGAGCAAAGCGGCTGCAGTCAAAACACCACCGGTCAATGCACCGCCCACGCCTGCGGATGCAATGTCTTGTCCGGTCAGATAGAGGTTGGTAATAGGGGTTTGCGGTCTTAAAAATCGCAACGAAAAACGGTGAGGTGAATGTTCAATGCCGTAGAGTTCACCGTGTTGGTAGTTCACAAAATGTTTGGTCGAAAGGGGTGTCGAAAGCTCGTGGTAGTCCACCTCGCCTTCCAACTGCGGCACATATTGATATAACACTTTCAATAGTCGTTGGGTCGTCTGTTCTTTCCAAGTGTCGTAGTCCACGCCGCGTTTCTTCCAACGCGTTTCTTCCCATTTTTCAAACCACTCGTAAGGAGCGAAGGTGATGATATCAACGGTCGCAGTGCCCGGATAGCGATTTTGCCAATCGGGATCTTTTGCAGAAGGGAACGAAATATAAACCATTGGAAAAGGTGCAGTGTCGGGATGTTGCAAATAGTTTTCCATATTCGCTTCATGGTCGTAGCCGTCTTCTGGATAAATCCAAAGGTTGGCTTTTGTCAAACCAAGTTCTTCGGCCGTTTTTTTAAAACCCAGATACAAAGCAATATGAGAAACAGACGGCTTTACCTGTTCCATCTGTTCGGTCAATTTCAGGTCTTTCTGTACTTCTTTTGATAGTAAATGTTGATAAGTATTGACAATTCCCGCATCGCTGATGATGAGCGGGGTGCTGATTTCTGCCCCGTCTGCCATCACTATTCCAACTGCCTTACCGTTTTTGACCTTAATTTGCGCCACTTCTGCATTGGTCAACACGTTGCCTCCGGCTTTGGTGATGACCGCCGCAATCGTGTCGGCAATTCGGCTGCATCCACCCACGGGAAAGCCCCCCCCGTTTAAGAAGTGTTTGGTTACCATCGCTTGAATGACAAAACTGCCCGTCTTTGGGGTCATTCCATAATCGCCGTATTGTCCGGTCAATACGCCAATCAATTGTTGGTTATTGGTGAAGCTGCTCAACACTTCGTAAGTGGTTTGTTGAGAAAGTTTCAGGTACTTTCTGCGCAACAATCCGCCAAACGCCCAGGCGAGGGGTGCCGGCAATGCTTTTTCGGCAAAAAAAGTTCGTGCCGCATGGGTTGCTTGGTAAAGCAGTTGTACGTAATCTTCTATGGCTTGTTGGTCGGCCGCAGCGGGGAATTGCAGTTGCAAATTTGAAATGAAGTTTTCTTTTCCCGCGTGAAACTCATAGACTTTTTGACCGAAAATAATTTTATCATAAACCTCTCCCATCTCTGCCCATTCGAGCTGTCCGTCTGAGATATAGGCGAACCAATTGGCTAATTCTGTATGTGGGCGATGCACTTCCCCAAGATAGTGAATGCCAACATCCCACTCGTAACCGCGCCGTTTAAAGGAATGGGTAAAACCGCCTGCCGTGTAATGCCGTTCCAATACCAGGATGCGTTTACCTTCTTTGGCCATGATGGCTGCAAAACTCAGCCCGCCGATGCCCGAACCGATTACGACAGCATCATAATCCCGGTGTAGTAATTCGGGTTGTTGTTTGTAAGAGTGAATAGCGTTGTTCATAATCTAAGAAGTTAATGAGTTATAAGTTATGAATTGGGAGATGGTTCTTTGAACCTACTATATTTAAGCTAATATCCGTATCCCCGTATGCAAGATTGAGATTTGCAGGCAAGTTCATACAAACTATCAAATACATTTCCGGAACAGTCTGAATTTGATTGAAATTTAGCCCAATATAAGGCATATTCAATTATTCGGCAGGCGGCCCTATTTTTTCTTCCAATTCTTGTTTTAATGCCGTTAAATTAGGTGCGCGCTCCTCGACTGTATGCGCTGTGAGCGCAACGGCTCTATCTAAGTTTTCCATCACATCGGTACAGCCCAAAAGGGTTAACAGGGCTTCGGCTGCATTACACCGTATCAGATAGTCTATATCGCGATGAAGGACTTCGTAAAGCAACCAACCTGCTTCGGCTAAAGTGGCGCGATTTTCGACATCCCGCCAAATCGAATAGTAATCGCCATAACTGCCTTGTTTAATCTGGTGTAGCACTTGTTCTAAAGGCATTTCCGAATAGGAATCGCCTTCAGAATCTGCTGCATTTTCGTATTGCTCTTGCCAATTCATCGGGTTGTGGTTTAGGTAATTCTTTGCAACTTCGCCATAAAGAACCCGTCAAAGCCGAAATGCGAAGGCGATATGCGCTTGTGTTCCAGCAATTGGTAAGTGCCGGCATGTTGTGCCAAAAAACGGTCAATTTGTTGTTCGTTTTCGGAGGGTAATATGCTGCATGTCGCATAAACAGCAATGCCTCCCACTTTCAACAAGGGCATATAACGGGTCAAAATGTGTTGTTGAGTTTTTTGCAATTCCTGTAAATTATCGGGGGTGAGCTTCCATTTCAAATCGGGTCGCCGCCGCAAAGTGCCTAATCCGCTGCAAGGCACGTCTAGCAGCAACCTGTCCGCTTTACCCAAATAGGTTTTACCGGCATCGGGCGGAAACTGAGGGGCTAATATCGTAACTTTTGCATTGTTGCGCTCTGCCCTTTTTTTCAATTCCGACAATTTACCTTTGTCCGTATCGTAAGCAATCAGACGGCAACGATTGTTCAGCAAGGCTGAAATATGAAGTGCCTTACCTCCCGCACCCGAACAGGCATCCACGACCAACATTTCAGGTTGGGCATCCAAAAACGGCACCACCATTTGTGAAGCCGCATCCTGCACCTCGAACCAACCATTGATAAAAGCATGGGTTTTAAACAGTTGCTTATTGGTTTCGATGAGCAACGCATCGGGCAACCCTTCTAAAGGTGTGGCGGTGATTTGCAATTCCTTAAAAAAGTTCAACATCTTAGCCATATTGGTTTTAAGGGAATTGACCCTGATTACCAACGGAGCAGGCCTATTCAGTTTAGCAATTTCGTCATCCCATTGCTCCCCCAATTGCTCTTCTGCCATAAGGTCTAACCAATCGGGTATCGACTCGCGGGTAGCTCGAACGGTCAGCAGTTGACGGTGCTTTTCTTTGATAGCATCCACATCATAAGTCAGGAATTCTTCAAAATAAGGTAAGGATTGATCGTTCACCATCAGCCAAACAGCAACAAGTTGCCACATTTGTTCCTTCGTGGGTTTGGCAAGGAGGGGATAACCGGCGGTTTCGCACAACAATCGCCAGTTTCGCACCATCTCGTAGATGGTAAATGCTATCGCATGTCTGTCTCGGCTACCCCATTTCGGGTTAGATTGCAATAGTTTCGGCACGACTTTATCGGCATATTGCCTTTCGGTAAAAATATCGGAGAGTCCTTGTACAACGGCTTGCGCCAAGTTGTGGTGTTTTAAAACAGGTATCATGTGCGGTTTGATTGCGCTTGCCTGACGGCGGTGATTTGGCAAATTTGCCGCGTGTTGGGAGTTATTTTAAATCGCTCATCCATTCGATAACCGATTATCCAGACAATACGGCCTCGGTTATCGGCCAAAATCCATGCGTTGTCCTTTTGAGAAAGATTGAGTTTGATGTCGGTAAAAAATCGTTTCAGCTTCTTCTTTTTGAGGTTCATGCCTAAGGGGTAGAAGTAATCGCCCATTTTCCAACGGCGCAACACGAGCGGGAACTCCAACTTACCGAAATCTATGCTTGCCACCTCAGAGTCGGTAGAAAAGACATAACCCTCGGCAGATAGGTATTCAAAATGCAGTTGCAAATCGGACTTTTCAATATTAACCGTTTGTTGTTCGATCAGCGTATAAGAAGTGTCCTTGCTCGATATTGGAGAGAGGATTAAAAACTTTCGGTCTTTGAGGATTTGGTGTGTGTTGGAGTAAAACACCTTCCCCGATTCCTGTGTAAGCACCTCGATGATTTGCTCCACCTGCGATGCATTGAAGCCAAAAGATCGAAGCAGCTCGTACAACACCGACTTAAGAGGAGCTATTTTGATGAGTTTACCGATAGAAATGAAATACTCGCGCTCGCTTCCCTCAAATAGTTTTTTGCGATAGGCATCAATGCCTTTGCGATAGATATGCTCGATTTCCTGAAACCTGAGTGCGTTTTGGTAATAGGTTTCCTCCAAATTAGGGTTAATTTCTTTGAGCGCAGGAATGACTGTATGTCGAATTTTATTTCTCAAGTATTTGGTCTCGGCGTTGCTTTCGTCAGTTCGAAAATCAAGCCCATTTGTTTGTGCGAACTCTTCGATGTTTTGTTTGGATAGGTACAGCATTGGTCGGATCAGCTTACCGGTCTTTGGTAAGATGCCGTGCATACCCGCAATGCCTGTGCCTTTCGTGAGGTTCAAAAGCATAGTCTCCGCTACATCGTTTTGATGATGTGCGGTGGCAATAAAGGTGTATTTGTTTTCCGCTCTAATGTCTTCCAACCAATCGTACCTCAACGAGCGCGCTGCCATTTGAATAGACACTTTATTGTCTTCTGCAAATCGCAGTGTATCAAAGCGAATGGAGTAAAAAGGCACTCCATACTTTTGTGCCAATTGAGCTACAAAAATCTCGTCACCATCAGCAGCCTCCCCTCGAAGTTGAAAGTTGCAATGAGCAATGCCAAAGGTCATACCTGCTTGGTGCATCCATTCACACATCACCACCGAGTCCAACCCACCGCTTACTGCCAACAGTAAACGGTTGTTCTTCTGAACCAGACAGGAATGGGTTAAAAAGTGGGTGAATTGAGGGAGCATGGATTATTTGATTAAGGCTGAAGACAAAAGACAAAAGATTTAAGACAAAAGACTTTAGATGTTAGATTATTGGCTTAAGATTGAATACCAATGAATGTTCAATTTTAAAACAAGATTAAATGGTTAATGGCAAACGACCGTTTTATTCCCCTCCTCGGAGGGGTTGGGGTGGGTTCTTAACTCTATCCTTATTACGTCTAAAAAGAAGCGACCAACCTAACACAGTCATACCAAATAAAGCCACTACGATATTGAGAGGTTGTGAAACCGTAGTATTCTCTTTAAAAAATTCTAATCCAAAACGACCGGTGAAGGTAAGGGTAAAAAATAAGCCTGTTAGCATTCCCAAAGGCAATTTGCGGTTTTGATGCAGGAAAAACAATAAGGCTAAGACCGAAAATAACAATACTGCTTCGTAAAGTGGTGAAGGATGACGCGGGATAGCATCGCGTTGCGCGAACACAAAAGCCCAAGGCATAGAGGTTGGCAGACCGATAATCTCAGAATTCATCAAGTTACCGATGCGTATCAAACCTCCGATTGCAGCAGCAGGAACCACCAAAATATCTAACAATTCCAAGTAAGATAGTATTTTGTATTTTCGGAGGAACAACCACAAGGAAACAAAACCGCCAATCGCCGCCCCATGACTTGCCAATCCTCCATGCCAAATCATCACTATCTCAATGGGGTTGGCAAGGTAGTAAGCGAAGTCGTAAAACAACACCTGCCCTAGCCGGGCACCGATGATGCCGCCAAGGAATTGGTATTGCACCAAAGTAGCCACTTGACTGACAGGTAAGTTACGTTTTCGGAATTGGAGCACCAATATCCAATAACCTGCCAACACCGCCAAGGCAAACATCAACCCATACCACTTGAGCTTTAACCATCCCAATTCAAATACGTATGGGTTGGGATTCCAATTGATCTGTAAAAAAAGTTCTTGTATCAATCTGTTTAGTTCTAAATTGTTGTTCCCGAATTTTACATTAAAATAACTATCTTTACACTCGAAATATTGGTTGAATACCTACTGCAACCAACAAGGTGTCAAAGATACTGTGATAGTTAAAAATTAGTGCTTTACTTTACAACCTTAGCAGATTAAACTTGTTCTGTACAAATAAAATGAGAAATATGAAAAACCATGCTTTATCTCCACGCTTAATTGCACTCAGTTTGTTAGTCTTATTGGCAGCTATGAGCCGCCTGTTACCACACCCCCCAAATTTCACACCCATAGCGGCAATCGCCTTGTTTGGTGCGGCATATATCGCTCCCCGTTGGTTGGCAGTGTTGCTGCCTTTGGTGAGTCTTTGGTTGAGCGATCTCTTTTTGAATAATATCATCTATTCAGAATACAACGAAGGCTTTGTTTGGTTTACCGGTTCGCTGTTTTGGATTTACGGTAGCTTTTTGTTGATTTCCTTGTTAGGATTCTTTGCGCTAGGCAAAATTAGTGCAGGCAGAATTGCAGGTATCAGTGTGATTGCCTCCGTCTTGTTTTTCTTGATTTCCAACTTTGGTGTTTGGGTATCAGGCGGCATGTATCCGCTCACCGCTTCCGGGTTGATTGCTTGCTATACCGCCGCTATCCCTTTCTTTGGTAATACCTTATTAGGCGATTTGTGTTATACCGGAACCATGTTTGCGAGTTTCGCACTCCTACAAAAAAGATTCCCTACCCTACAATTCAATCAATAAACAATCATCGCATTAAAAACATAAAAAAAGCGGGAAGCCATAAGGTTTCCCGCTTTTTTATTGGTAATAAACCATGTTGTCAATCCAGTAAATATCAAGAAAAGACATTGGCTGTCATGCCAAACGACAACGTTTAAAAGTTGAGAATGCTTCAGATTAAATAGATTTCGCTTCTCCTGTGGTAGAACCCAACCTTGCCAATTGGGTTTTCATCCGTTGGCAGGCTTCGCGAATATTTTCTTCCGAAGTGGCATAAGAAATGCGGATACATTTCTCGTTTCCGAATGCCTGACCGTTCACAGTCGAAACGTGTGCCTTGTGCAGTAGATACATGCTCAGGTCGTCTGTATTGGTAATAACGGTTTCGCCGTCTGTCTTTCCGAGATAGTAGCTAACATCAGGGAAAACGTAGAATGCCCCATCGGGAATGTCGGTGATAAATCCGGGAATCTCTTTAAGCAATTCCAACATCAAGTCACGTCTTTTCTTAAAGGCATCCCGCATCGCAAAGGTCGGAGTTAAGTCGCCGGTCAGTGCGGCTATTGCAGCACGTTGGGCAATAGAACAAGTAGCGGAGGTAAACTGCCCCTGCATTTTATCACAGGCTTTGGCAATGGCAAGCGGTGCTGCAATATACCCCAATCTCCATCCTGTCATGGCAAACCCTTTGGATAGACCGTTGACGGTAATCACGCGGTCTTTGACAAAATCAAACTGTGCCAAACTTTCGTGTTTGCCGACATAGTTGATGTACTCATAAATTTCGTCTGCAACCACATAAAGGTTGTCATGTCGTGCGATGACTTCGGCAAGTCCCCTCAATTCTTCTTTGCTGTAAACAGCACCGGTTGGATTACAGGGGGAAGAGAAAATAATGAGTTTGGTATTGGGTTTAATCGCCTCTTCTAATTGTTCGGCAGTGATTTTAAAACCGTTTTCAAGACTTGCGGGGATTTCGGTAGAGATGCCTTCTGCTAATTCAACTTGTGCAGCATAACTCACCCAATAGGGGCTTGGTAAAAGCACTTCCTCGCCCGGGTTCACCAAACACAACACGACATTGGCAATAGACTGTTTAGCACCGGTCGAAATCACAATTTGGTCGGGCGTATAATCGAGTCCATTGTCGCGCTTCAATTTTTGCACAATTGCTTGTCGCACATCCAAGTAACCGGATACAGGAGTATAGTGGGAATAATTGTCGTCAATAGCTTGTTTGGCGGCGGCTTTGATATGATCGGGCGTATCAAAGTCGGGTTCGCCAAGGCTTAGGTTAATGACCTTTACGCCTTGGGTTTGCAACTGTCGCGCCAAAGCAGCCATCTTAAGGGTGTCCGATTCGTTCAAATTTACAATGCGGTCTGATAACTTAATCATGAGGGTTATTGGTGAATGAATAAAAGCGGCAGTAATTGATAAGCCGTATTTCGGGGTGCAAAAGTACGAAACCATTTTCGATTTAGGGTAAACCTCCCCATAATGTGTGAATGTTGTTTGTTGTGAATGAGCATTGATTGACAGAAAGTTAAAATCGGCAAGCTGATATTGCGTAGTTGATACCTGATTTTTTGAGATAAATTTTTGATGTAGAGATAACCAACAAATTCAGACAATTGATTTACCTTCGTATCTAAATAACACAATCGCACCTTTTTAAAAATAGTATTATGAATTGGTTTCAACGCAATATAAAAGGTATATTTACCAAAACAACTGAAAAACGGGAAGCACCAGATGGTGTATGGCATCGCTGTGAGAACTGCAAAGTAACCTTTCCCTCCAAAGAACATAAAAACAATTCCTACGTCTGCTCTAATTGCGATTATCACGACCGCATCGGATCGGAACAATATTTCCAGATTTTGTTCGACAACAAGCAATACGATAAGTTGTTTTCCAATTTGCGACCAATTGATATGCTGGCCTTTACTGACACCAAAAGCTACGAGCAACGCCTCAAACAAACACAAAAACAAACGATGCTGGACGATGCCATGCAAGTTGCGTGGGGTAAAATAGAAGGTCATGGATTGGTCATCGCTGCGATGGACTTTAAGTTTATCGGCGGGTCAATGGGTTCGGTTGTTGGTGAAAAGATTGCAAGAGCCATTGATTTTTCGATAGCCCGAAAGATGCCGCTCATGATTATTTCCAAGTCGGGTGGAGCGCGTATGATGGAAGCAGCTTTTTCGCTGATGCAAATGGCAAAAACATCGGCAAAACTAACACAATTGGCAGATGCCGGTGTGCCTTATATTTCTTTGATGACAGACCCCACCACCGGTGGAGTAACTGCTTCTTACGCTATGTTGGGAGATTTGAACCTCGCCGAACCAAAAGCTTTGATAGGTTTCGCAGGCCCAAGGGTTATCAAAGAAACGATAAAAAGAGACTTGCCCGAAGATTTCCAAACATCGGAGTTCTTGATGGAGCACGGTTTCGTTGATTTAATTGTTCACCGCCGCAATTTAAAAGCCAAACTTGCCGAGTTGTTGGCTCATTTCAATAGCTAATAGGAACGGTGAAGCAACTATTTGTAATTAGCAAATGATGTCAATGTTGTAAAAGTACCGTAATAGAAATTCTAAAGTTGTTATTTCATTTTGAAAATTTTTTGGTGTAAATGCCGATAGTACCTTTTGAGTGCTATCGGTTTTTTTGTTTATCAATCAATCTTCAATAACAACCGAGTTTACAGAGTTAGTCAATCGGACAAAAGAGGGGGTTAGTGATGAAATGGAGATGGTGAACTACATGTAGCAGTGTATTGTTGTCATACGGCACTTCAATTTCTGCCACTTTTACCGAATTTCGGCAACGGGTACGTAAATTGATGGGTAAACATATCTGCCTAATGCGAAAGCATGGGCAATACTAAATTTATACTCCCCTTTAACCTAATTTCATGAATTTCAACAATTTCACCATAAAGTCTCAAGAAGCCATCGCCTCTGCACAAGGTGAGGCTTTCAACTTATCCAATCAAACCACGGAAACTGTCCACTTGCTGAAAGGTTTGTTAGATGTCGATGAGCATGTCATCCCCTATTTGTTTAAAAAAACGGGGGCTAATTTAGGACGGTTGAAAAAAAAGGTAACCGATGCCTTAGAACGATTTCCCAAAGTCGCCAATGTTACACAACCCTACCCCTCCCCACGCATGGGTCAGGCTATCTTTAAGGCACAAGCTATTGCTAAAGAATACAACGACGAATTTGTATCGGTAGAGCATTTACTTTTAGCCTTGCTCGATGTAGGTGGTGAAGCTGCCACGCTTTTGTCTGATGAAAATGTCGTGAAACCGGACTTAGAAAAGGCCATCAAAGAATTGCGACAAGGCGAAACCGTTACAGAAGCGAGTGCGGAAGAACGTTACAACTCTCTTCAGAAATACGCCAAGAACCTCAACGAATTGGCTCGCCAAGGGTTGTTAGACCCAGTCATCGGGCGGGATGAAGAAATCAGAAGGGTGTTGCACATCTTGTCCCGCCGGACCAAAAATAATCCCATCTTAGTTGGAGCACCGGGAGTAGGTAAAACAGCGATTGCCGAAGGCATCGCGCATCGCATTGTCAATTCAGATGTGCCGGAAAATTTGAAAACAAAGGTGATTTACGCATTGGATATGGGCGCATTGCTTGCGGGTGCTAAGTATCGGGGGGATTTTGAAGAGCGGCTGAAAGCGGTCATCAAGGAAATTACCAAAGCCCAAGGTGAAATCATTTTGTTCATAGACGAGATACATACTTTGGTTGGCGCGGGAGCGACGGAAGGCAGTTCGATGGATGCTGCCAATATCTTAAAACCGGCACTGGCAAAAGGCGAACTAAGAGCAGTCGGGGCAACCACGTTAAACGAATACCAAAAGTATTTTGAAAAAGACAAAGCCCTCGAACGGCGTTTCCAGAAAGTCATCATCGAAGAGCCTTCTCCGGAGGATTCGATAAGTATTTTGCGCGGACTAAAGGAGCGTTACGAAACGCATCACAAGGTTAAAATCAAAGACGAAGCCATCATCAGCGCCGTCGAACTATCGCATCGCTACATTACCGATCGTTTTTTGCCCGATAAAGCAATTGACCTGATGGACGAAGCCGCCGCCAAACTAAGGATGGAAATCGATTCCGTTCCGGAAGGAGTGTACGAAATAGAAAAACAAATCCGCAAACTCGAAATTGAGCGGGAGGCGGTGAAAAGGGAAGAAGATACCTCCCAATTACAATTGATTGAAAGCAAATTAGCCCGTTTCTTGGCACAACAAGAAGAATTTAAGAGCAGATGGCAAGGCGAAAAGGACTTGATAGATGGAATTCAAACCCAAAAAAGAGCCATCGAAGCCTATAAATTAGAAGCAGAAACGGCCGAAAGAATGGGTGACTACGGCAAAGTTGCCGAAATCCGTTACGGTAAAGTAAAAGAAGCGGAAGCAATAGTTACCGATTTGGAACAACAACTCCAAGCCTTAGGGTTAGGTCGCATTATGAAAGAGGAAGTGGATGCAGAAGACATTGCCGCGATAGTTGCCAAATGGACGAATATCCCCGTCATGCGCATGTTGGAAAGTGAGCGTCATAAACTGCTTCATTTAGAAGACAACCTTCACAAAAGAGTTATCGGACAAAACCGCGCAGTAGAAGTCATCGCCGATGCCATTCGCCGAAGCCGTGCCGGATTGAACGAACCCAACCGCCCCATCGGGTCATTTATCTTTTTGGGAACTACGGGAGTGGGTAAAACCGAACTCGCCAAAGCCTTAGCCGAGCTATTGTTTGACAACGAGAACTTCCTTACCCGCATAGACATGTCGGAATATCAAGAGGCTTCATCTGTGGCTAAATTAGTCGGTTCAGCTCCAGGTTATATCGGTTACGAAGAAGGCGGTCAATTGACGGAAGCGGTCAGGCAAAAGCCCTATTCCGTTATCTTGCTGGATGAAATAGAAAAAGCCCATTCAGACGTGTTTAACCTCCTCCTCCAAATTTTGGAGGATGGGCGGTTGACCGACAACAAAGGGCGAACAGTCAACTTCAAGAATACCATCATCATCATGACCTCCAACTTGGGTGCCACTATCATTCAAGATAACTTTGAAGAGGCCGAAGAAAAGCAAGTACTGGAAATCTATCGCCAAACCAAAAGGCAAGTGTTTGAACTGTTGCGCAAAACTTTCAGACCTGAGTTTCTAAACCGAGTTGATGAAATCATCATGTTCAAGCCCTTGACCAAACTAGAACTGAGCGATATTTTCCGTATCCAACTCAAGCGATTGGAAGCGTTGTTGGAAAAACAACAAATACAGCTATCGGTAACAGACGATGCCGCCGACTACCTCATTGAAAACGGTTACGACCTGCTTTACGGAGCGCGCCCCCTCCAACAATTGATCAAACAACGAATCACCAACATCATTTCCAAAAAAATTCTGACCGGCGAAATAACCACCGGCTCGCTGTTGCAGGTAGATGCCATTGATGGTAAATTGGTCTTTTACCCGATCAAAGCTCCCGATTTGAATTCTTTGGTTGAATAAGACTGTTCTGTCTTTGTTGATAAAGTTATTTAGCTTTCGGTGGCTGAATAATTACCCAGATTTATAAACGAGGGTAATTTTTCTGTATTTTTACCCTCGTTTGAATAACGAAGGTAAAAACTTACCCTTGAACGATATGAGCGTTTTTTGACGGTAACTAGTCATCATTCCCACTTTTTATTCAGTATTTGAATATCTTTACCCCACAAATAAACAATTTGCAAAACACACCAATTGAATTGAAATAACCAACATGAACATTCTAAAAATATTTGCGGTCTTGCTTACCGTTGCCGGTATGCTTTTATTGATTTACGCTTGTTTGGCGGTGATGGGTTCGGTCAATGTAAACGGAGGTAAACTTAGTGTTTTGGCACCTACGACTTTGGGCATCATCTTTTTTGGTGGCGGATTATATTTGTTCCGCTATTTGGTTTTAGGTACTAATAAAGTGCGGTAGAACGAACTCAATTTACTTGCCCTTATTCCTCGCTTTCCCAGCCGTTGTCAGTATCCAACTGACAACCAAAGGGCGGCAATGCGGATTTAGCACTATTTCGGATTATTCTACCCTATAAACAGGGCGTTTACCCAATAATCATGCTAAACCGTAATGTTGTAACTTTTATATCTCAATAGTTCGTTAAAAATTAAGCGGCAATACAGACCAAAGGTAAGAGTTCAAAGATGTTGGGTTGATTTATTGATAACTCACATCTTATGCAAAGATGTCAAAAATTGGATACGAACCTTATTACATTATTGTCCGAGCTTGAATAAGATACTATGTTGAATTCCAAGCAAATTTGTTAATTTTTTTACGATTTC
>CALCIK010000041.1 GCA_937907475.1 uncultured Bacteroidota bacterium
CTTAGAGCTCTTATCTTTGGGCTGTATTGCCGCTTAATTTTTAACGAACTATTGGTTTTTTACACCTCTTATAATTCGGAATTGCCATCTAATGGTGTACGAGCTATTGCTGTTGATTTCTCCGGTAATAAATGGATAGGAACTGTTGGCGGCGGTTTGGCAAAATTTGATGGGGCTACATGGACAGTTTACAACACCGGTAATTCCGGCTTGCCACATAATAGCATTTACGATATTGCAATTGATGCAGCCGGTAATAAGTGGATAGGAACTATTAGCGGTTTGGCAAAATTTGATGGCACTACTTGGACAGTTTACAACACCGATAATTCGGGCTTGCCAAATAGTAACTTCTTGGTTATTGCTATTGATGCAGTTGGTAATAAGTGGATAGGAACTTATGGTGGTGGTTTAGCTAAATTTGATGGGGTGAATTGTACAGTTTATAACTCCAGCAATTCGGGTTTGCCTGCTAATCAAATTTTATCTATTGCTATTGATGCAGTTGGTAATATATGGATAGGAACTACTGGTGGTTTAGCTAAATTTGATGGGGTGAATTGGACGGTTTACAACACCGTTAATTCCGGCTTGCCAGCTAATTACATTAGTTCTATTGCTATTGATGCAGTTGGTAATAAATGGATAGGAACTTATAATGGTTTGGTAAAATTTGATGAGACTGCTTGGACAGTTTACAACTCTGGTAATTCCGGCTTGCAATTAAATGACATCTTGGTTGTTACTATAGATGCCGCTGGTAATAAATGGTTAGGACTTTATTTAGTCGGTTTAGAAGTTTTCGGCAATTGCTCAGTACCCTGTAGCTCTTCACCATCCTTTACCTCCCCTTCATCTGTATGCACCCAAGAAACGGTAGTTTTTACCAACACCTCAACCAATGCTACCGGCTACCAATGGTATGTAAACGGAACAAGCGTTGGTACCACCACCCACCTTTCTTATACCTTCCCCGCTGCCGGTAGCTATGTTGTGAAATTGGCAGCATTTAACGGAACCTGTTTTAACGAATACACACAGACAGTGGTTGTTTCGTCCGACTGCGTTTGGCCGGGAGATGCTAATGCCGATGGCACCGTCAATATGATGGATTGGTTGGCAGTGGGTTTGGCATACAACAAAACAGGTCCGCCGCGAAGCGATCAAAGTATTGGATTTAGCCCAAAGCCTGCCGTTAATTTTACCACATCCTTTACCGGAGAACTGTTTACCGACATCAACCACAAACACGCCGATTGCAACGGCAGCGGAATTGTGAATGCCGCCGATACTACGGCCATTGTACAAAACTTCGGACAGAGTTCCGGGAGTATTCCTCAAAGCACGATTGCTTTTGACGATTTTCCCGAAGCGCTGTTAGCTTCAGAGGCAAATACCCCAATCGTTGCTTTAAACAACAGCGCCTATATAGACATCACCTTACAAAATGCAATCAATGGCGGCGCAGTTAATTGTTACGGGTTGGCATTTACCCTTCAGTACGAAGGAGACAACCCTCGTATGCATTTTGGGGGTTCGTGTTTTGGCGTTCCCGGGGTGGATTTTATAGCAGCGTATAGAGTGAATACCGTAAGTAAAACTCTGTATGTAGGAATTACGCGCATCAACCATACCAATGTTGCAGCAGTAGGTAAAGTTGCTACCTTGGAAGTTACCGTTGACGAACTACCCGCAGGAGATCCGCCCATATACTCCATGCCAATTACCGGTGCCGCCATCACCGATAACAATGGGTATCTTATTCCGATGGGAGGTGGCGCAACCGCTACCATGCAGGTATTCGAGTATCTTACACAAGAACAAGTGCCTCTGCTCAATACCAAAGTGTTGCTTCAGGGCACTATTCCCGGCGATATATTTATCGGTGCTCCGCAGATGAATACGACATTGCGCAGCAGTAGTTTATTACCGGCACAACAACCATACAACGTGATGCCCTGGAATTACGCCGGCACAGAAAGTGCAGGCACACCCGCAAATTTACCTTCCAATGCAGTAGATTGGGTATTGCTCGAATTGCGCCATGCTGTTACAACCGCAGTGGTTTGGCAAAAAGCAGCCATTTTGCTGAACGATGGCAGTATTCAAGATGCCGCAAATCCTATTCCCGGCAGGGTACGTTTGGAGTCTTCTCAAACGGGCGATTTGGTACCGGCAAATCAATCCTATTACCTCATCGTGCGGCATAGAAATCATTTGGCAGTAGCAAGCAATGTGCCTTTACCCATCACCGGCAACCTGATGACTTGTAATTTTACCTTACAGCCCGGTCAGGTGATGGGCAGCAATCAGTTAGCACCTGTAGGCGGGCAATATGCGATGAAGGCAGGAGATGTATTTGCAGATGGGGTCATTCATTATGCCGATTACAATACTTATGCTACTAACCCGAACATGAGCAATCAATACCACCGCAACGATTGTAACTTAGACGGTAATGTAAACATAACAGATTTTGAGGTACTTGCTCCTAATATTAGCAGTATTGGGGTGAATATGGTGCGGTATGTTGATTCATTTTGATCATGGCTATTCAAATTTAAGCCCTTCGGGCTTTTGGGATTTCTCCTCAATTTATTCGGTTAGGTGGTGAAGTTTTCGCAATAGTTGCTTTTTGGTAAAAAATCCCGAAGGGATTTAATATGAATAACACTGTATGAAATGCAGTGCTGAAACAGGTATCTATGCACACAACCGCGAAGCGGTTGAATGATTAAAGGAAGGCAAAATCATAATGTCGAACTTTAGCAATTCAACCCTTCCATGGTTGTTTTATTGATTTGCTTTTTTCCCACAGGTTTCACCTGTGGCTATTCAAATTTAAGCCCTTCGGGCTTTTTCTGTATCTTCTTCAATTTCTTATTCTTTTCGGACAGGTTTTTAAATTGGTAAACTATCTGGCTATCATTAAAAAATCTCGAAGGGATTTAATATGAATAACACTGTATGAAATGCAGTGCAGTGTATGAACATATAACTATCCGCACAACCACAACGTGGTTGAATTGTCTGTACCAATCTACAATAAACACAATCAGGTCTGTTTGCCAAAACAAACAGACCTGATTAAGAGGAATGTTAATGATGTCGTCAAAAGACTACTTAATACTACCAAAGTCAACGGTGATGTATTCGGTCATGGTGTCGTTGGTGGTGCTGGATTTTACATCGGCGGTAAAAAAGTAGTTGGTCTTTTCTACATAGCGAACGGTCATTTTATAGGTGATTTTAAACGTAACTTTTCCGGCAAAATCACCACTGTAAGTTTGCCACAGCCCTTGTGCCATAATAGGCATGTTGTTTGTAGCTTGATGCGGGAGTTCGCCAAGGGGGGTGCCTGAAAAAGCACCTACGAAGCCTACATCGAGAAGGTCGGTGGGTTTTTCGTATGGGCCAACTGACGTACTGGCAAGCTGCACTACATGATACAGTTTTTTGCTGTCGCTTTGATTGAGGTATTTAAAACCATTAAAGTTTTGCGAAAAAGAACTTTCCCCACCAACGCCAACGCCACCGCTGGGGCCGTCGCCACTTAGTTCTGCACTAACGTTAATAGAAGAGGTTACGGTTCGGCTGCCGGTATTGGTATCGGTTGAAGGGGCATCAACATCGCGATATACATTTTCAGCACCTGTGGTCGGTTCCATCGTAATTTCTAATTTTTCGAGAAAGTAACCTCTTTTATCGGTTGTGGCGAATGCTTGTGTACCCGCTTTGGCTATGCTTCCTTCAGCCGTTAATAGTAGTAATTTTTGTGTGGGGGACAAAGTATAAGCATACAAAAATCCATTGATACGCATGTTAAACTCCAGTGCTTGTGTAGTGCCCTGAATAGTAACCGATCTGTCTTTGCTCAAGGGCGAAAGGCGTAGTCTTATGCGCGGGTCTTCAGCAGTGGGGTCTGCTAATATTTGGTTAGCCTGGTTGCCTGAGGCGGTACTCATTGACCATTGCGCGCTCCACCAACCGGGGGAGTCTATCGTGCCAATTTCTAACTTGCCATTTTGGTTGTGGATATATCCGCCTGTCCATCTGTTAATGATGTTGGTATGTCCGTCATTGGCTACTAAAGTCCATTGCGCACTCCACCAACCGGGTTGGACTGCGCCTGAACCCAACTGGCTGGTTTCGTTGTGCAGATAGGTGCCGGTGGCAGCATTTTTTAGGCGGACATAGTCGCCCTCACCGACTTTCTCTATGATCCAAGTATCGGGTGCAGAAGTGGAACAAATAGGGTTGCCGCTTTGCAGACCGATGTTTTCTTGTGTCCATCGGTTGGTGATTTTAGTGGGTTGTTGTGCTTGTGCCACCATACAGAATAGAAAGGACAGGGTAATCGGAATGATTACATTTTTGAAATTGCTTAACAAGTTTTTCATTTTGATTTGCTTTTGTTAATGAACTAATTTTAGTAGGTTGATAGCATTCAGCGTAGTGATGAAGGATGCTGCAAAACTACGGGCATAGTTCCTCTAAACCCTTGTCAAATGGGTTCAAATGTTTGTCAATTGGTTGCAGGGGTAAAAAAAGAATAGTCAATCCGTTGCAACAGATTGATGGTTTAAGCACATAAGTGGTTGATTATCTGCTACTTGCGGGTTGTGCTTGGGTTTGTTCCAAATTCTTCGTTAAAAGATTTTGAAAAATGCGCTAAGTCTTTGTAGCCCACTTGGTAGGCTATTTCCGAAACGGTTAAATCGGTGGTTACGAGCAGATGTTTGGCTTTTTGGAGGCGGTAAGTGCGAATAAAATCAGAGGGCGATTGGTTAATAAGGGCTTTCATTTTTCGGAACAACTGCGAGCGGCTCATCCCGATTTTTTGACAAAGCTGGGGCAGGGAAAAAAATTCATCCTCAATATTGTCGGCCAAAATGGCTTTCAACTTTTGTATAAATGCGTCATCTTTACTGAAGTCTTTTTCGTTGCCATCCCCATCGGTATTTGCCGTAGTAGCCTGCTTGGTGGATTCCCAATCTGAAAGAGTGGAGGCATACCGGGATTGGATTCGTTTTCTTTGTTCGTTTAGATTTTCCAACCTAATCATCAATTCTTCGCGGTCGAAAGGTTTGCTCAAATAGGCATCTGCGCCGTGTTTCAATCCAATTAGTTTGTCCTTCTGTTCGGCTTTTGCGGTGAGCAGCACAATCGGGATATGACTGGTTCGCTCATCGTTTTTTAAGGTTTGGCAAACTTCGTAACCATCCTTACCCGGCATCATCACATCACTCACGATGAGGTCGGGAATTTCGTCTATGGCTTTTTGGATTCCGATGTCGCCGTTGTATGCAATACTGATCCGGTATATGTTTTGCAGGCAAACTTTGAGGTAGGCCACAACATCAGGGTTGTCTTCTATGACAAGTATCAGAGGGGCATCTTCCGGCAATACGTTGGCTTGCGGTACAATGTTGTTGCTTTTTTCAGTATAACCCGATGTATTCAGCACCTTAACAGGTTGCTTTTCAGTTGATGCGGCGTTTTGGGTAATGGGTAAAGTAACTTTAAAAACGGTGCCTTGCCCCAATTGGCTTTCTACATAGATATTGCCGTTCATTAACTTTACCAATTCCTGCACATAAGCCAGCCCAATGCCGGTGCCTTCGCCCGATCGCGTTGGGGAAGAGTCGACTTGATAGAAACGTTCGAAAATATGGGGTAAATCCTTTTCAGCAATGCCTATGCCGGTATCGCGAACGCTGATTTGGCAACGACCCTCCACCTGTTCGATGCGAACATAGACTTCCCCACCCGATGAGGTAAACTTGAGCGCATTGGCAATGAGATTGCTCAAAACATGCTGTAATTGCACCGCATCGAAATCCATTTCCAAGTTTTCGATTGTGCTGAAAAATCGCAGTGCCAGATTTTGTGTATTGGCGTAGGATTGAAACGAGGAGGTAACGTAATGCAAAAAGGGCACTATATTACCACACTGCATATTGAGTTGAAGCGATTTGTCTTCTAATTTAGATAAGTCGAGCAGTTGATTGATGAGTTGAAGCAGGTTTTTACCATTGCGTCTAATCATACTCACCGCATCTTTTTGGGCAGGTGCTACATCGGGTTCTATTTGGTCGGCCATACCCATAATGACGGTCAGGGGAGTGCGAAATTCATGGGTAATATTGGTATAGAGGCGTGTTTTGAGTAAATCTAATTCCTGTAACCGAATGGCTTCGGCATGTTCCAGTTTGCGTTTGAGTTGAAAACGGGAGATTTGAACGATTAACCCGATGATCAAGCCCGCCCATAACATCATTGCCCAAACGGTTTTCCACCAAGGTGGATGGATGGTAATGGCTAAGGCGGTGCCGGTTTCGTTCCAGACCCCATCGTTGTTTGATGCTTTTACCCGCAACACATATCTACCGGACGGAAGGTTTGAAAAGGTTACTTCGCGGTTGGTTCCCAATTCTACCCAATTCTCGTTCAGCCCTTGTAACTGGTAGGCGTATTCGTTTTTACTGCTGTTGCGATAGTTTAGTGCCGAAAAAACGGTGTTAAAAGTGTTTTCTAAGTGCGACAGTTCAATTTCCCTCAGTGTTTCAATACCTTGTATTTCTTGGGATATGATTTTATCTCCCACTGTGCGATATTTTTTAAAGGAGGTGATATAAACCGGCGGCACAAATGCACTGTTGAGAATACTGTCCGGATGAAAAACAGCGATACCCTCCTTGGTGCCGGCATAGATCCTGCCATCGCGTAGGCTTCTGTCAATGGCTTGCACAGAAAATTGATTGCTTGGCAAGCCGTCATGCATGTTATAGTTTCTGAAGGTTTTTGTTTCGGGATAAAAACAAGACAGTCCGGCATCGGTGCTTATCCAAAGCCTGCCTTTGGCATCTTCTTGTATGCCTTTGATGTCGTCATTGGGCAGTCCGTTTATTTCGGTAAAATGCTTAAAGTGTTGACTTTCGGGTTCAAACAAGTTCAATCCGCCGCCCGAACAGCCAATCCAAAGCCGGTGTTTGCTGTCTTCAAATATACATTGTACTTTGCTACCGCCTAAACTGTTTGTTTGGTTGGGGTGGTGTAGGAAATAATCGAAAGTATCGTTAAGCGGGTTGTAGCGGTTTAGCCCGCCTGCTTCCGTGCCCAACCATATCGTTCCGGCATGGTCTTCGTAAACAACGTTAATCCGTCTGTCGTTAGGCCCTCGTTTGCCGGTGTTAGGGTAAATATAGTTTTTAAAAAGCCCTTTTTCAAATTCGTCAATTGACAGGACAGATACTCCATTGGTGGTCGCCACCCAAAGTTTGCGATCGGACGATTGACAAATAGACGTAACGAATCTATCGCTCAAAGAGGTTGGGGTTGCGGTATCTGTGAAATAGCTGTATCTGCCGGTTTTAGGGTCATACCTGTTTAACCCGCCGCCCCAAGTACCTATCCAAATATCGCCCTGTTTGTCTTGATAGATGGCCTTTACAAAGTTCGAGTTGAGGCCGTTTGTGTTTGCAGTTTGCTGTTGCAAGTGAGTGTAGCTTTTATCTTCGGGGTCGTAAATGCTAATACCGTCCAGGCGTGTTCCTATCCAAACCTTTCCCGATTCCAATACGTGCAAAGAAAAGATATTGTTGGCAACCAAACTGTTCGGGTTTCCGGGTTCGTTTCTGAGAATTTGTACTTTTTTGGGTTGAAGGTCAAACTTAAACAGCCCGTTGCCCGAGGTGCCGATCCAAATTTCACCACATACATCTTCAAATATGGCACTGACAAAATTATTGGCTTGGTTGCTTTTATCGGGATCTAACAACAAGTGTTCTGTTTCTACAAAGTCCGAATTATAGACTTTAATTCCGTTGCCCATTGTGCCAACAAAGTATTGCCTTTTTTTTGTGGTATGAATGGTATAGACTTCATTAAAAGCATCTTCATAAGTAGTATTCAATATCGGCAGGAATCTGTTTTTATCGGCTTGATAGTGCAAAACCATCCCTTCAACCGATAGCAATTGTCCCTTGGGATCTACATAAAAGTCGTGAATCCATGTTTTAACCCTATCGGTTCTAAGGGAAGCGTTAACCGTACTAAAAAGGCCGGTTTGCCGGTCGAAACGATAAACACCTGCCCCCCATACAGATAGAAACAGGTCTTTGTCGTGTTCAATGATGTCTGCAATATAACAATATTCATCTCCGAACAATTTCACATCAACAGGGGGAGTGTAATGCGTAAATGCTTCTTTTCTTGGCTCAAATCTATCCAATACATTATAGGCACCCAGCCATAGAATACCGCTTTTGTCTTCAAAAATAGCGGTAACTTGATAACGAGACAGGCTGTCGGCCTTGTTGGGAGGGGAGCGAAACTGTTTAAAGGATTCGGTTTTATAGTCAAACCGGTTTAACCCATCGTTAGTACCAATCCAAATATATCCTTCGCTATCTTCTTCAATCGCATTGATATAATTGTTGCTGAGGCTTGTAGAGTCGCCCTGCCGGTTTTTAAAATGCACAAAATTGTATCCATCAAAACGGTTTAGTCCGTTCCAAGTACCAATCCAGATAAAACCGCGTTGGTCCTGAATAATGTCGGTAACGTAGTTTTGCGACAACCCTTGGTCGGTGGTAAAATGTACTAAAGAAGCAGGTATCTGTGCTTTTTGTGCTGCTAGCTGTAAAGACAACAGCAGGGAAAAGCTAATCAATAGACCTATTCTCTTTAGTAGATGGGTTAGAAACATAGTTAGAAAAGGGGGATCTGAACTGTTCAAAGGTGTTTTTAAAATAGGACTGTTGACAACCCTCGCCGGTCAATTTCAATCAACAGCAGTGCGGGTTTTAGTTGACCCGCCCAAAAGTAAACTTTAGTTGTTAATTTTACCGAAATTTAACGTAACGGTAGCCCGTTAGATGAATAGAATGGCAAATGGCTTAACCAATAGTATAGATAATCGGTAAATGAAAAAAAATATAGCACTGTTTGGTTTTGCAATTGCCGTGATGGTTTTGTTTGGGGCGGCCAATGGGTTTGCTGTTCGGCTGTTTCGCGGTGATAAAACTATCAATTTAAGCCAAATCCCTTCACCTGTTTTTAACAAAATGACCCCTGCCGGCGTATTGCTAGGTAAGCAGTTGTTTTCAGACACCCGATTGTCGGGCAACAACAGTCTGTCTTGCAAAAGTTGCCATCGTCCGGAGTTTGCCTTTTCCGATACGGCAAGGTTTTCGTTGGGTGTGAGCAGTAAACATGTAGGGCGAAACGCCATGAGCCTTAGCAACTTAGCGTGGCAGCCCTTTTATATGTGGGACGGAAGGGTACAACAACTAGAGGAGGTCATTATCCTGCCCATCACCAACCCCGATGAAATGGCTGCCGATACGGCAGAAGTATTGCTGAACATGAACGCCGATAACCATTATCGAAAACTAAGCAAGGAAGCCTTTCAAACCGATACCCTCTATTTTAGACATATTGCTTATGCCATCAGCCAATATTTGAGAACCTTAGTATCGGCCAATACCGAAATGGAACAACAAATTGCTGCTTTTAAGGACAGCAAAACGCCCGACAATGCGGCATTGGTAAAAAAGATGATGCCTTTTGCCAGCGATAAGGTGGTAGCTATTACATTTACCTGCCTCGCTTGCCATACCCACGATTTGATGTTTGGCGGGTTGATTATGAAAAACAACGGTATTGACTCGGTAAGTAATAACCAAGGGCTAATCGTGAGTACCAAAGACCCCAATGATGAAGGCGTTTTTAAAGTGCCTACCTTAAAGAATATAGCCTTTACCGCTCCTTATATGCACGACGGTAGGTTTAAAACATTGGAGGAAGTGGTGGAACACTACGATTCGGGTATTCAAGCCCATCCCAACCTAAGCCAAGAGTTGAAAGATACATCGGGCGGCCCACTAAGGCTGAATCTTTCCCAAAAGGAGAAAAAGCAAATGGTCAGGTTTTTAGAAATGTTTACCGATACGGCGTTTATATCGGCCAACAAAGAATAGCGTTAACGACAAGGTTAATGCCCCGAGCGACGTGCGATGGGTCTTTTCATGGCCAAAAGTTGACTTATCGCGAGGCTAAATAAACGCCTCCCAAGATGAGCAACAACCCGATGCCATAACTCCAACCGATGGTTTCGCCATCAAAAACACCGAACAATACCGCCACAAAGGGGATGAGATAGGTGGTGGTAGAGGCAAACAAAGCACTGGTTTGTTGGGTGAGTTTAAAATATAAAATACCGGCAAATGCGGTATTAACCACTGCAAGAAAAGCTAAATACCCCAATGCAGTATAGGCATAAGAATTAGTCTTCAAGATGGTAAAGACATCTGAACTGAACAGGTAAATGGCAGCAACAGGACCTAGTATGGCGAATACCACACTGTTTAATGCTGTAGCGGGAATGTTTTGGCAGTATTGTTTCAGGGTGTTGACACTGATTCCGTAGCATAGCGTTGCTAAAAGTACATATAATCCGTAAAAGTAGTTGCCATTACCGTCTGCATTATTAGGAGCAGTCGTGAAGACCAATAAGGCCGCACCGGCAAGACCTAACAAAACACCGGTAAGTTTTCGCCATTCAAAAACCACATGATAGACCAATACCCCGATTAACAACGTAAACAATGGGGTAAAAGAGTTGAGAATGCCGGCAGCGGCACTGGGCAGGTGTGCCTGAGCAGCGGTAAACAAAAAAGGAGGCAACCCGCTCCCTGTAACGGCAACAAGCAGCACATAGGGCAGGTTTTTCTTGTTGATATGCTTCAGTCCGCTAAAAAGAAACGGAAAAAGCACGACCATTGAAAAAAATATACGAATAGTCGCCACTTGTGGAGGGGAAAAAGCTAACAACCCTTTTTTCATCAGGATAAAAGAGCTGCCCCAAATTACCGCCGAAACAACGAGCAATATCCAACTTTTCAAAGATGGGCTATCTGCTGCATTGGGAACTGAAGGGTTTGTTTGCATGTATTGGTAAAAATAGGAAGGGGCGTTTAGGAGGGATCGGGTTTGTTGAGCGTATGCCAGATAAGGTCCTTGAGTTCCATGATTCCTTCTCCGGTAGCAGATGAAATAAATACATGGGGGATGCGCTTGGGAAGCGTTGGCGTTAAAAGTTGCTTTAATTCTGCATCAATCAAATCGCATTTGGTAATGACTAAGATGCGTCCTTTTTGCGCCAACTCGGGGTTATAGAGCTTACACTCTTTGAGCAGAATGTTGTACTCCTTTTTAATATCGGGCGATTCGGCAGAAACAAGGAATAAGAGAATCGAATTTCGCTCAATATGGCGCAAAAATCTATGCCCCAGCCCCTTACCCTTATGCGCACCTTCAATGATGCCGGGAATATCGGCCATGACAAACGAACGGCTATCCCGATAGGCCACCACGCCCAAGTTGGGAACAAGGGTGGTGAATGGGTAATCGGCGATTTCGGGTTTAGCAGCCGAAACCGTAGCCAATAGTGTAGACTTGCCGGCATTGGGTAGGCCAACCAATCCCACATCGGCGAGCAATTTAAGTTCTAAGATTTTCCAGATTTCTTGCCCGGGTTCCCCCGTTTGTGCATAACGTGGAGTTTGGTTCGTGGGAGATTTGAAATGGGCATTTCCTTTACCTCCCCTTCCACCCGGCACCCAAATCACCTCTTGCCCGTCTTCAGTGATTTCAAAATCTATTTCTTCGGTTTCCGCATCTTTGGCAACTGTGCCCAAGGGCACTTCTAAAATAACATCCTCCCCTTCCGCACCCGAAGACAAATTACCGCTCCCGTTTTGACCGGATTCGGCTAAAACGTGTTTGCGGTATTTCAGGTGCAACAAAGTCCATAATTGCGAATTTCCGCGCAAAATGATGTGCCCGCCACGTCCGCCGTTACCGCCATCAGGGCCGCCTTTGGGGATATATTTTTCGCGTCTCAAATGTACTGAGCCGCCACCGCCATGCCCCGACCGGCAGCATATTTTTACATAATCAACAAAATTACCACCTTCCATACAATCAACAAATTAGAAATCAGGTCAAAAGGCAAAACGCCTTGACCTTTTAGTCGTTTTTGAAACAGCAGTGTCTTTATCTAAGACAAGGCATTTATTTCGGCACAAAGAAGGTCGGTAATTTCATCAATGCTGCCTTCGCCATCAATCATGGCAAGCTTACCTAATTGTTCGTAATAACCGGCAACCGGAGCGGTTTTGGTTTGATATTCATGAATTCGCTTGCTGACGGTTTCTTCACTATCATCAGTTCTTCCCGATGTTTTACCGCGCTCTAATATTCGTCTGGTGAGTTCAGTTTCGCTCACTTGAAGAGATAAGACTTTAGATATCTCGCTGTTTTTACCGGCAAGTAACTGATCGAGTGCCTGTGCTTGCGCAACGGTTCGCGGAAACCCATCGAATATAAAGCCGTTGACCTTCCCTGCATATTCATCTAACTTATCGCTTATCATGCCGATGACCACTTCATCGGGCACTAAAATACCTTTTTCCATTAATTTTTTTGCTTCTAAGCCCAATTTGCTTTCCTTAGCTATTTCCTCTCTAAGCAAATCGCCGGTCGAAACGTGTTTGAGGCCGTATTGTTCGATAAGATATGAAGACTGTGTACCTTTGCCGCTGCCTGGAGGGCCAAACAAAATTAGATTCAACATTGCTGATAACTATTAACGTTTTTTTGAAGTTGCAAAGGTATAAAAAATATACGAGCGAAGGCTTTAATAGCTTTCTAATAGCTTTGTTAACCATTTAACCCATAAAAAAAGACAGGGAAGCCGGACTATTCCGCCGTCATGCCTTCAAATATTCTACAATAATTCAATGGACTTTAAATTTTAGCGCATGTATTTGTACAATGTAACGGTCAAAATTGACCTAAGCAAACACGACGATTGGGTGTTTTGGATGCAAAACGAACACATACCCGATGTGATGAAAACAGGGCTGTTCAAGAAATACAGGTTTTGTAAACTAATGGAGCAAGATGAATCATCGGGAGCAACTTATTCCATACAATACCAATGCGAGAGCATCAGTGATTATTTTACCTATCAACGCGATTTTGCCCCTGCTTTACAGAGTCAACACGCGGCAAGATATGCCAATCATTTTGTGGCTTTCAGAACAATACTTAAAATTGTGGATGAGTCGGAATAGTGAATGGTGAATGGTGAATGGTGAATGGTGAATTTGCAATTGGTGTCATCAAAAAGTAAACTTACCGGTAAATTTAAGGTAAAAGTTGTACAAAAAAATTCTACAATTGGCAGTACTATTTTGTCGCTGTAAAAATAGTATATAACTTTACATTTGCAAGTTGTATGTTCTAATAGGTGAGCGCACCCACTAACACAATACTAGGCAAGGATTTTGAAGGTAGTATTACCTGTAATGAAATAGTGATAAATTTGATGGCCGTAACGGTAAAAAAGCAGTCTTTCCAAATTTGGTATTGTTTTTGTTTTTCACTGAGAGAATAAGAACAAAAAGCTGTAGAAAAAATAAAAATCATTTCGATATGAAGAATACTTATTGCGCCGCGCTTTTGCTGATAAGCCTGTTATATGTCGTGTCGGTTCATGCGCAATCGTCAGACCCAAAACTAAAAAAAGCCAACCAACTATTTGATGAGTTCGCTTTTCCCGCTGCTGCCGAACAGTATAAGAAAGCAGTAGCAAAAGACGATGATTTATCGGAAGCAAAAATTAAATTAGCGGAATGTTACCGTCTGATGAATATGCCCGTTGAAGCAGAATATTGGTATGAACAGGCGGTGGAGTTGCCCGAAAGCGAGCCGGTTCATAAATACTACTATGGCATGGCATTGAAAATGAATGGCAAATTTGATCGTGCCAAGCAAATGTTTTTAGAATATGCGCAGTTAGTGCCTGCCGACTCGCGTGGTTTGAGACAGGCGGAGGCTTGCGAACAGGCTAATTATTTTCTTACCAACCCTGGCATTTACCAAACGGCTTTGGCAGCATCGGTCAATTCGGATAAAGCAGATTTTGGGCCGGCTTTTTACAGCGAAGGGATTGTCTATTCGTCAGAATCTAATGTTAAAGACAAAACCAAAATCTATAACTGGCGAGAAGCCCCCTTCTTAGACCTTTTTTATGCAAAGCAAGATGGTGATAATTCAAACAATTTAGGTGCTCCCGAAGCATTTAAGGGAAAGGCAAATACGTGGGTACACGAAGGAACCGTTACTTTTTCGCAAGATTTCAAAACTATGTATTTTACCCGAAACAACTACCAAAATGGTATTGTAGGGTATGACACAGAGCAGAAATTGAACACCGTTAATCTTAAAATTTACGAAGCAAAATCTGACGGTAACGAAAAATGGGGCAGTGTAAAAGAATTGCCATTTTGCAGCGATGATTTTTCGGTAGGACACCCGACCTTGAGTGCCGATGAACAAGCCCTATACTTTGTTTCCGACATGCCGGGCGGATATGGCGAAACCGATATTTATGTCAGTTACAGAAGTGGCGATAGTTGGAGCAGCCCCGAAAATCTCGGCCCTGAAATCAATACAGAAGGACGCGAAATGTTCCCGTTCATCAGCAAAGACAATACGCTTTATTTCGCTTCGGATGCGTTGCCCGGATTGGGTGGTTTAGATGTTTTTTCTTCGCAATTGCAAGAAGATGGTACATGGAGTGCTCCCGAAAACCTGCGTTACCCCATCAATACTAATACCGATGATTTCGCTTTCATTATTGACGCGTCCAACGCGAAAGGATATTTCTCCTCTAACCGTCCAGGTGGTAAAGGCGATGACGATATTTATAGCTTCAACAAACTGACCAACATTTTATTGGGTATTGTAGTAGATTGCAACACTCAAGAGCCTATTGAAGGAGCAAAAGTTGAATTGATAGAGAACGGTAAAGTGATGCAAAAACGAAACACCAATGCAAAAGGCGGTTTTTCCTTTCCCATCTCTCCCGGTAAGTCTTATGAAGTAAAAGCCAGCCGCACCAATTATGAAGATGGCAGTCAGCAAATCTCAACTGTTGGCATGAGCGGCACACAAGTAGAGGTAAAAATTCCGCTTTGCCCTAAAGGAGGCCCCGGTTCAACTGCCGCAGCTAAATGCAAAGGTGAAGGAATTGTTTTTGATAAAAGCACTAAAAAACCGGTGGAAGGAGCAATCGTAACCTTGACCAACGTGGACACGCGCGAAGAAAGAACCGTTGTTACGGATGCCGAAGGCAAATATTCTTTTGATTTAGATTCCGAGTCGGACTTTGTCATACATGCTGCAAAGGAATACTTTTTTACCGAGGTTAAATCAGTTTCAACCAAAGGGCGCGATTGTGCCTCGCCCGCCGAAAGCCAAATGCCGCTTGATTTCCCAATTATCAAGGTCATTGATGAAACCAAAATCGGCCCTAATGGGCAAATACAACCCCAAGATCAAGTGATTATAACAGACGGTGTTCCAAGCGATTATCTCAATCTTAACCATATTTACTACGACTTTGACGAGCACTATATCCGCAAAGACGCTAAACCCGAATTAGACAAGGTCGTTGATTTCATGTATCGCAACCCCTCCATCATTTTGGAACTTCGCTCACATACCGACTCAAGGGGCACCCATGAATATAATCAGGCACTTGCTGAACGCCGTGCACAGTCAGCACTCGACTTTGTTATTGGACGAGGAATAGGGGGAACCCGAATTTCTGCCAAAGGATTTGGCGAAACTCAACTAACCAATGAGTGCTCTGACGGAATTCCCTGCGATGATGCCAAACATCAGGATAACCGTCGTACTGAATTTGCTATTGTTGGTTATAGTGCCAATGCCATTTACAGTGCTCCCCGATACTATGGTATTCAAGATTATCATCGAGGTAAAAATTACTACAAAGACAAAAACCTAATCAATGGTGGTGGAGCGGGTCATAGCAGCTATAAATCTGGCAGCGGAAGTAGCGAAAGTACTCAAAGTGTTGTTGACAACACCTATTCATCGGAAAACAGTAGCACAAGCAGCGATGTGGCAACTTCCGACATCAGCACTTCATCTGGCAAAAGCAGTGGGAAAAGCAAAAAACTTCCACATGCCTATTCAACAGATTTTGATGCCCCCACCGGTAGCACAAAGACTACAAATTCGGCTAACACCAACAGTGACAATAAAGGTTATACCTCTTCTGCTACGTCCAGTAATAGCAGCACGCCTACCTACTACGATAACCTGACCGCCGGCAACGATACCCCCATCTCCACCACCTTATCAGGTGCCGGAAGCGAGTATCGCATACAATTGGGTGTATTCCGAAATCCGGACGTATCGCAATTTGATAAATTAGCTGATATAGGTAAGATTGGACTTGAAACAAGCACTTCGGGCGATGCAAAGCGCATTTTGATAGGTAACTATTCAGACCAAATGAGCGCAGATGAAGCTCTTTACAAAATTAAACAACGCGGTTATAAAGATGCGTTTATGGTGAATTACGTAAACGGATTGCGCACCGGAAGGTAACCAAATTGTTATTAAATTGGTTTTTACAATGCGGGGTAACAGTTTTAGAACTGTTTACCCCGTTTTTGTTAAAAGTGTGTGTACTTTTCAGCAAATTTTAAGGGAACTCATCAATCAACCAATTGCGAGCAGTAAAATAAAAAGTAAATTTTATCGTTTAAATTGACATAGGTGTATCATTCAAGAATAAAAAATACTCAAACTCAAACACTACTCAAATCACAATGGAGAATTTTTCAAGAGGGTTAATTACCTCTGCCTTATTACTGCTGTTTACCTTGTTTGTTACCTCCAATCTGAAAGCCGAATCCTACATTTTACTGCAAAACAACACCTCCTTTAATCTTCAACTTAACACTACCTTGCAAGCCGATAGCCCTTTGGCAGATGAAGCGTGGTGGGGTAAAGACGGTACCATCATTCCTTGGCAGACCGAAACCAATGTACTATGGACTAACCGCAATGTTGGGATTAAAAATGGCGGGAACTATTATTACACGATAGGCATAAGTGCAGGGCCCGATACGATTGAATTTAAAGTATGGGTGCAGGGCTTAGTCTTGGGCAGTCGCATGAGATTTGCACTCAACACCAAAGAAACTAAGAAACATTGGCATAGCAATAACGACTTTCACGATCTCACCTTTTCACTGAATGGCAAGTTAGTAACCGCCAAATTTGCGGCTTATAGTACCCGCGCAGCGAATAGCGATATCGTATTGGCCATTCACGAACACCAGCCTTACCCTTCCAATCCTGTTGATGCTATCAATCCCGATGTCATCAATGTGCTTTCGTATAATATCTACATGCTCAAACCGCCCATTGCTTTTACCCATCAACAACGAAGGGCTGCTGTTATACCGCAAAACGTACATGGTTATGATGCCATCATTTTTAACGAAGCCTTCTACGATTCTGCTCGAGAGATTTTGTTGGAAGGACTTGCTTTTGAATATCCTTATCAAACAAAAGTATTGGATAAAAAAGGCAGTTGGTTTAATGGGGGCGTGATTATAGTGAGCCGTTGGCCCATTGAAACTTCCAATCAATTTAATTACAAGAACTGTGTTGGCGAGGATTGTGTTGCCGCAAAGGGTGTGCTGTATGCTAAAATCAATAAACTTGGGCGGAGCTATCATCTTTTCGGCACACACGCACAAGCAGGAGATAGTAGAAAAAGAATCGCAGTCAGGCAATTACAGTTAGAGGAATTATACGAGTTTGTAAACGCCCAAAACATCTTGCCCTCAGAGGCGGTACTAATTGGAGGGGATTTGAATGTTGATAGAATTAAGAATACGTCTGACGAGTATTGCCGTATGTTAACAGCTGTGTGCGCGCAGGAACCCGATTATGCCGCCTATAAATATACTTTTAACGGCACGTCCAATTATTATTGCGCTGATGAAACGAGCACAAAATACTTAGATTATATCCTTCCTCATACCAGCTATGTCAAACCCCTAAAAGCGACCAATGAAGTGCGTATTTTTAGAACAATAGAAGATAAACTATGGCGCATTTTTGATTTGTCAGACCATTTTTCGGTCTATGGTAAGTTCGTTTTTGCACCGGAATCGCTAGGTCAAAACAATCAGGAACCTACTGAGCAACCTGTTTTGGTTTCCTCAGCACAACCCGAGGCGACTGCATCCTTGCTCAACAAACTATCTGACTACCTAAATGGGATACAAAGCAAAGGAGATACAACGTTTGCCTCTATGCTCCATCATTTATACGACTATGTAAGTGTTTACCAAGAAAGTTTGGTCGCTAATGCTTGCAGTATTATTGATACGGCCACCATTAAGGAGCAAATGCAATATATGCGTCAGCACGGAAGCACTTTATTGCAAGTACAACCCACTACCCTTTTACCGGGCACTCTTCCTTCCAAGTAGGCTGAAGAAAAGACTCGCTCGGCAACATTTTGCAGACTATTTAAAAAGCACTCCGTACAAATCTTCCACTGTGCTGATCATGACCAGTTCAATTTTGTACTTGCCTTCGGGAAGTCCTTTATGACTGGACGATAAGAACATTTTTTTGAACCCTAATTTGTCGGCTTCCATAATTCTGGGTTCGATGCGGTTGACACTGCGCACCTCGCCCGACAAACCGACTTCGCCCGTAAAACAAGTATCGGGGGGGATGGATATGTCTTCAAAAGAAGACAGCAAAGCACTGATAATCGCTAAATCTATAGCGGGGTCTTCTACCTTTAAGCCACCGGCGATGTTGATAAACACATCTTTATCGCCAAACCTAAAACCACTTCGTTTTTCAAGTACTGCCAACAACATATTGAGGCGGCGGCTATCAAAACCGGTCGTGGAGCGTTGCGGCGTACCGTAAGCAGATCGGCTCACCAATGCTTGCGCCTCAACCAACAAAGGGCGCATCCCTTCTATCATAGCGGCTATACTGATGCCACTCAACAGTCGGCTATTTTCAGAAATGAGCAACTCCGAGGGGTTACTTACTTGGCGCAAGCCATGTTGCTGCATTTCATAAATGCCCAATTCGGCAGTCGAACCAAAGCGATTTTTTTGAGTGCGCAACAAGCGGTAGCTATGGTGTTGGTCGCCTTCAAAATGCAAAACCGTATCCACCATGTGCTCCAATACTTTTGGACCTGCAATTTGTCCGTCTTTGGTGATATGCCCCACAATAAACATGGGCGTTCCGGTATCTTTGGCATAACGTTGCAATTCACTGGCACATTCGCGTATTTGCGAAACACTCCCCGCTGCCGACTCAAGTATGGGTGAAACCAATGTTTGTATGGAGTCTATAATACAAACATCGGGGTTCATCGCTTTCAGTTGTTTGAAGATATTGTACAGGTTGGTTTCGGTTAGCAAGTAACATTCTATATTGGTTACCCCCAAGCGGTCGGCACGCATCTTTATTTGTTGCGCGCTTTCTTCACCCGATACATATAACACTTTGTAGTGGCTCTGAACAGCCAATTGGAGCATCAGGGTGGATTTACCTATTCCCGGCTCTCCTCCAATCAGTACCACCGAACCGGGAACGATGCCTCCTCCCAATACTCGGTTAAGCTCTTCGTCTGAAGTAATCATGCGTTTGTTTTCAACGCTTTGCACCTGCGAAATTCCGACTGCTTCATACATAGACATTTCATACCCGCCCATTAAATTGGCAGCCGTTTCCTTAGCCGCAGGTTGTTGGACAACTTCTTCCACATAACTGTTCCATGTATTACATACGGGGCAACGCCCAAGCCACTTAGCCGATTCAGCACCACATTGTTGGCACAAATACCGTGTTTTAACTTTTGCCATTTACCGGTTTTATAGGGTTGTCGAATTAATTCTTATGAATTGCGTTACAAAAATGCAGATTTTATGAATACCCTGCCATCTTATTGGAAAAATACCAAGCCGACAACACGGTAGCATTAAAAATCATGGTATATAACCCACTATTAAGCCTTAATGTTGGTTTTAGTTTCGACTAACTGCTGTGATTGCTTAACCAGCATCCACTTCTATTTCGCTTATCAGATTTCAATTTAGTGAATACACCCATACCACCCAATTCACCAATCAATAAATTGCTTTTCGCGCATTTTGCAAACAGGAAATATGATTAACCGGTTGCGATTATTCGATTTGCTTTCTTCAAGACTTCGTAGATTAGTAAAAAAGAGGTAATAATTGTTTATGTACATTAATTTAACGTATCTTTGCAACGCTTTTTGGATAATTAAGATTATTGAAATAGTTTTTCCGCTTTGTCCAAAGCGTACAAAGTATATAACTTCTATTCTTAAGCGGGCTTTTTTACGACTTGCGACTCTTTACGCCCTTTGATGACAATTTAATACTTCCCCTTAACAACGACTGTTATTACCACTTACTTTGGATAGCATAGCATTACATATTGAGGCAATCATTTTTTCGGCAAATCAGGCAGTTTCGGAATCGGAAATTATAGCCGCCTTAGAAAAAACTTTGGAAATACCGGTTTCGCCAAACCAAGTGCAAGAATATGTGCAGGAATTGATGCAAAAGTATAATCAAAGCTATTTTGCTTTTGAGCTTATTCCTATCAGCAACGGCTATCAGTTTTTAACCAAAACCGCCTACCATAAAACAATATCCGTTTTCCTAAACATAAAAGCACGCAAAAAGCTATCAACATCTGCCATAGAAACACTTTCCATTATTGCTTACAAACAACCTGTTACCAAGGCCGAAATTGAACAAATCAGAGGGGTAAACTGTGATTACAGCATTCAAAAGCTATTAGAAAAGGAATTGATAGAAATATCCGGACGAAGCGAACTGCCCGGAAGACCGCTACTATACAACACCACTCAACTGTTTATGGATTATTTTGGGCTTCAAACAATTGCCGATTTGCCCAAACTCAAGGAAATTCAACCACAAAACAATCAAATTGGAACGCCGGAGTAAGGCGTACCGCCAATAGGCTTTTATTTTTAAAATTTTATTCCCTCGCAGATCATGAAAAAACGTCACGCCAAAACCTCATCGGTATCAGGTAAGAAAAAAAGTGGACCTCGTAATAGCTTCCCTCCAAAAAAAGTGAAGGGCAGTGAAATGAAAAAAGGTCCCAAATCCCAAAAAAGGGAAACCGAAGAAACCAACGCCCTTACACAGCGATTTAAAACTTTTATAGATAAAGATCAGGAGATATTTAATGCTGCTGAACAGAAGAAGTCTGCTTATTACGAATCTAAAAGACAATACGGAAGCGGCCGTTATGAAAAAACCGGAGACTACCGCAGTTACCGCGAGCGAGACGATAGACCGGCCTATACCAACAGGTATGACGATAACCGAACAGAAAACCGTTCTTCCTATTCAGACAAGGAAAAGAGGGAGGACAGACCTTACGCCAAAAGAAACACAGGTTATACCGATGTGAAAAAACGCGTCGTTGTTAGAAATGACGATAACCGAAACGAAAACCGTTCTTCTTTTTCAGACAGGGAAAAGAGAGAGGACAGACCCTACGCCAAAAGAAACACGGGCTATCCCGAAGTGAAAAAACGCATCGTTGGTCGAAATGACGATAACCGAAGCGATAATCATTCCTCCTATTCCGACCGGGAAAAGAGAGAGGACAGACCCTACGCCAAAAGAAACACGGGCTATCCCGAAGTGAAAAAACGCATCGTTGGTCGAAATGACGATAACCGAAGCGATAATCATTCCTCCTATTCCGACCGGGAAAAGAGAGAGGACAGACCCTACGCCAAAAGAAACACGGGCTATCCCGAAGTGAAAAAACGCATCGTTGGTCGAAATGACGATAACCGAAGCGATAATCATTCCTCCTATTCCGACCGGGAAAAGAGAGAGGATAGACCTTACGCTAAAAGAAATACAGGCTATCCCGAGGTAAAAAAACGCATCGTTGGTCGAAATGACGATAACCGAAGCGACAACCGTTCCTCCTATTCAGACAGGGAGAAAAGAGAGGAAAGACCCTACGACAAAAGAAGTACTGAGTATCCCGAAGTAAAGAAACGCATTACCAACCGTAACGAGGAAGGACGCGAAAAAGATCAACACCCTTATCAGGACAGGGAAAACGATAACACCCATTACAACGACCGTCAGGAACGCAATCAAAAATCGGTTACTGAAATTAAGAAACGACTGATTATTACCACTGACCAAAAATCATCGGCAGATACCGGTAGCAACAAAAGGGAATGGGAAGACCGGCGCGACTATTCCGACTCAAAAGGACTTATTCCAAAGTCTTATGCTAAAAGAAGCATTGAGCGACCTACAGATAGAAAACGTCTGACCATACAAGGCAGACAAGACATCAAAACACCCATATCGGTTTACGAAGAACTGCGCAGCAGCGGTATGCGACTCAATAAATATGTGGCAAGTGCGGGTATCAGTTCTCGCCGACATGCTGATGAATTGATTGCTGCCGGAAAAATTACCGTGAACGAAGAGGTCATCGTTGCTATGGGGCACAAGGTCTTTGAGAAAGATATTGTAAAGTATAACGGTAAAGTTCTAAATCCCGCACCTTTGGTGTATGTACTACTCAATAAACCCAAAAACATTATTACCACTGCTCGCGACCCCGAAGGCCGACCTACGGTAATTGATTTGGTTAAAAATGCTACAACTGAACGCCTATACCCTGTCGGTCGTTTAGACCGCAATACTACCGGATTGTTATTGCTCACCAATGATGGCGAGTTGGCGCAACAACTGGCACATCCCAGTAGCGAAGTGCCAAAAATCTACTATGCCATTTTAGACAGACCACTGCTAAAACAGGATTTGGAGAAAATCTCAAAGGGAGTGCTTCTTGAAGATGGTTTAGCTACAGTAGATGAAATTGCTTATGTCAATGCAGATGACCGTAGCGAGGTGGGCATTAGCCTTCATTCGGGACGGAACAGGGTTGTCCGTCGTATTTTTGAGCATATTGGGTATGAAGTCGAAAAACTTGACCGCGTCATGTATGCCAATTTGAGCAAAAAGGACTTGCCCCGCGGACGTTGGCGAATGCTTGCCCCGAAAGAGGTCATGGGCTTAAAAGGATTTAAAGCACAAAAGCATTACACCCCTGCTGATGATGATACAGAGGAGGATGCCTAACCGCCTTACCGCAACCTATCCATAGACCGAAGTAGTTTTATATCGGACTTTACCCCGCGCATTGCAAGGAAGACAAAAACAATTCCCAAGGCAGGGAAAGCAGCACCATATTGCGGCATATCGTCTCCAGCGGTAACAAGCGCATAGTAAACCCCTATGCCCAAAATAACGGCAATCACCAAGGTTGCCAAGCGGCAAAGATTAATCTGCAAATTGCGATTGGTATAGAAAAAGATGGTGGTTATACTGACCAAAGCCACTACTGCACTAAGTGCTACAAGCACAGTAAAGTTAAGAGTCTGCAAAATGGTTTCACCGCTGATGGCAAATGGAGTGAAAATAAATGCACCGCTGACGATGGCAGCAAGTAAGAGGTAAACAGATTGAATTCGTTGAATCATGACCGATTATTTTGGCTGCAAAAGTACAAAGCAGATTTTACACAAACAAACTTTGAGGGAGGTTGAAGATTAGGAGGTAGGACGGAAGTTGGCCCCTATACACCGGATTCGTTTTCCGGCCATAAATGAAATATAGCGTTATCGGTAGTGGTCATGGAGGAAATCACATTTGAGAAGTTGAAGCCCTTGAATTTTGATACCTTGTTGTAAACTTGTTCAAAACCTTCCACACCTTGCGGTATAAAGCAGGTGGCATTTTTAGCTACAAGTGCCAACCAAACATCGGCAAGCAGGGGGCCTTTATCGGTATTGATGAATTTTACTTCCTGTATTTCCTCCCATCGTACCCATTCGGAGTCACGATAAGTGTGTTCTACTTTTACAAACTCTTCGGTAACGGTAACGGTAAATCCGCTATCAATCTGTTCTATCAATTGTCTGTTTAAAATTTCGTCGAGCAAATCCATCACTGTCGTTATTTTATGGAATTTAGGGTTGTAATATAAAACAAACGCCCTCAATGAAATTCATTGAGGGCGTTCGCTCTTTAATTAGACGTAAGACTATTTGCCTGAAACACCTAAAGCGCGTAGAGTTTCTACGTTAAGGTTTCCTACGGGTAAGCCGTTGTCTTTTTGGAATTGAACTAAAGCAGCTTTAGTACGTGCTCCCATTACGTTATCAGCCGGTCCGGGATCGTAACCTCTGGTTTTAAGTGCCTGCTGAACTTCCATAACTTTAGCAGCAGTAACTTTAGCTTCGCACAATACTTCAACCCAATCGGTGAAACCACCGGTTTTAACCAATTTTTGGCTGCTAAGGGTGCTGTATTCTGCGGGGATTTCAACCTCGCGGGTAGTAGCGGGTGAACGAAGTACTTGTTTGGTTACATTTTTGTATTCAGCAGGTACTTCACGTTCGCGGGTAGAAGCGGGGCTTTGAACCACAGCTTTGGTAATAGTGCGGTATTCAGCCGGAATGGGGGTTTCTTTGGTAGAAGCCGGAGCCTTCAATACTTGCTTGGTAACGGTTTTGTATTGTGCAGGTACTTCTGTTAAACACCACACTTTACATTTTTCGGGATCTTCGTTTAAGCAGTTACGGTCAGCTTTACCTTGTACCCATTTGGTAGTAGCCGGAGAAACCAATACTTGTTCGGTGATGGTTTCATAGACGGGAGGTACATAATCTAATTTTGTGCCGGCTTCTTTTACCAAAAGTTGTTCTTCAACGGTGGTAAAGGTAGCAGGTACAATTTCCAATACTTTGTAGCCTTCTTTCACAAGGATTTGCTCTTCTACTGTTTCATAGACAGCAGGAACAACTTCAATGCGCGAAGCGGCCTCTTTGAGCAAAATTTGCTCAGTTACAGTCTCATACTGATCGGGGATCAGACATTTAGCGTAGCATTTACCGGCTACTGCATTTGGGGGTAAATCCCCATCGGCCTGGGCATAAAGATTAGTAACGCCAAAGAAAAGAAGCGCAGCAATCAAGCCTAAAGTTAATTGTTTGTAATTTTTCATAATGAACCATTTTGTTAATTCGGGCGTAAAGTTACTACTATTTTGTCAAAAAAAAATTTTTCGTTCAAATTATTACATTTAAATTACTACAAAGAAGGTTTGCAGTAGGGTTGTTTTAAATATTTGAAGCTGTGTCTGGCGGTATGGTAAAGTTGCGGTGTTCATTTACCCAATCCGTGATGTATTGCACAATGGCAGAGGTTTCTACACCCGGAGGAAATAATTCCCCCACACCCATGTTGTGAAGTGTTTCCCTGTCTTCGTCCGGTATGATGCCGCCTCCGGTAAGGAGCACATCGTCCAATTGGCTCTCTTTCATCAACTGTATGATTTTGGGAAACACCGTCATGTGTGCGCCCGAAAGGATGCTGACCCCAATGGCATCAACATCTTCTTGCAATGCAGCGTTGACCACCATTTGTGGGGTTTGGCGCAAACCGGTATAGATAACCTCCATGCCGGCATCGCGTAGGGCAGTGCTGATGATTTTCGCACCTCGGTCATGACCGTCTAAGCCCACTTTGGCAATGAGTACTCTTATCGGGCGTTTTGTTGTGGGTTCTTGTATCATTTATTGCTGTCGGTCAATTCAGATGAACTTTTGTTTTTTATCTCCACTGTGCTGATTAGGATTTATCGGCAGGTAGCTTGGGTAATTGTTGTGCTTTTCGTTTTTTGCGCCATCTGGAAATTAAAAATATCAGAGCAGATGCTATTAATAGGAAGGGCCAAATATAGACTATTCCCACCAAAAACTCGATAAGTCCATACCAACCGTTCAAAAAAGCTTCTTGAACACGGCCTATTAAACTTCGGTTGGGGCCGGGAGCGGTGTAATCCAACTGTTGATACAGGTTTAAGTTGATGGTGCTGAACTGCACGCGGTTGTCAAAATATTTCAACTTTCCTTGTGCCGACTCTATCTCTTCTCTGATTAGCCCCAATTGGCGTTCAACGGATAGGATTTCTTCTATTTTGACCGCTTTTTTGAGTATGTCGAGATACCGGGCCTCCACTTGCTTTTTGGCATTCATTCGGGCTTCAATATCCACGTATTGTTCGGTAACGTCTTCGGTGTTAATTTGTTTATTCTCTACGTACATGGCAATCGTCAACAATTGGTTGACCAACGTGTCGAACTGTTGCGCGGGAACTCTTATGCTCATGTTGTTTTCCAACCGGTATTGGCTGTTATTTTCATTTTCGGCACTGATGGCACCGCCAAATTGACTAACTATCTGCTTAACCTGCTTCAAGCCGGCGGCATAGCTTTCTACTTGCAGTCGCAGCGAGGCATTTTTAATAATTTTAGTGGGGTTGACGGGAGTAGGCATGTCGCCACGGGCCGTTCCTGTTGAAGAGGAAACCGCACTTGCATCCGTTGAGGGAGGTTCTGAACCGCCCTCGCTTTGGTATTCCGTAGTGGTGGTGTATTTTGCCGTATCGTAGTTTGACATTTTGTCGGAGCCTGCACTGCAACTGCTGAAGCTAATTTGCATCAACAAGCAGAGGAAAACCATCAACAAGGAATTTGGGGAGAAGGAGGTTGTTTTCATAATGTTCATAATTGGGTTAAAATTACGCTATTATGTGAACATTCAAAAGCATCGTGCAGCAAAACCGGTTTTATTTTATGTCCATCAGGCTGACATCCACCACTGCAACTTTGAAAAAAAACCAATCTCTTGCTATAAAAGCCTTTCAGTGTCATCACCGTGCGCTGCTCAAAAAGGATTCAACCGCTTGTTAGGGATGAAGCGGGGCAATGGAATCTTGCGGGCATAACAGCCCGAATGCAAAAAAAGAAAGAAGTTGCTGAACCTGTGAATAATCGCCCTCACTCACTCGTATATCGGTAAGGCGGGGTAAATGTTGTGCGAAATAGATATGAGAGGTTGCCATTTCCACCAAATTGCTGGCTAAGGAGCGGGGATAGGCGAATTGGGGATTTATGGCTAAAATGATATCATATAACTTCTGGCACAAGGATTTGTAACACAGAAAAAGCCCCTCTTTGTTTTCTTTATCTACCTGTTTGGTATGGTATGCTTTAGCGGCTTCGGATACCACTATATGATGCAACAGGGTTTCGTTAATAAATTCTGTGGCCGGGTCTTCTATGGAAGCTTCTGCAAGAATTTTAATGGCTGTTTGGAGCTTGTCTTTCGGGTTTTCCAATTTTTCGGTTTGTGAAATGATTTTATATCCCACCCACTCCCAATACCAAGATACTAAATAGACCAACAATTTGTGTTTGTTTTCGAAGTACCGGTAAACCGATGCTTCGGTAGAGTGGATAGCACTGGCCAGTTTCCGGAAGGTAAACTCTTCAAACCCCATTTTATCAATGAGTTGAATGCTGAAATCTATTATTTTTCGGCCTAGTTTAGTTGCGGCAGGATCGCGCAAGTAAAGGTTGGGATTGAGCTGTATTTCAAATGATTGTGCCATTTTCGAAAGGCATTTAGTATGCAGTGAATAGGTTTTTATCCGAGTGTGCAACCGGATAAACGGTATTTACCTAAGTAAAGGTAGTGTTATTTTTTTCTGTTTAACAACATGCAACACAAAGATAAGTATTAAACCAAAATACCTATATGCCTCACAATAAGTTTGGCCGAATAGTGCGGACATATAATAAGGTATGTCAAGAGAAGAGGGGGACAGTTTGTAAGTGCCTGTTATTCCGCCTCTTCTTCCTTTTTAGTGGCTGTGTTGGTGTAGAGTTTGTCTTTCTCCACCACTTCAACCGGCAGGTCGTCTTTCAGTGTTTTGTTGACCACGCGGTAAGGTGCGCTCACAACTTCGTCGCCAACCTGTAACCCTTCAAGGATTTCGATATAGGTATTGTCTTGAATGCCGGGTTTTACCGGATACCCTTTTACTTTACCGTCTTTGACAACAAAGACCAGTTCCTGCAAATCAGTGGCTTGAGGAGTCTTTGCTTTTTTAAGCGAATCGGGAATTTCGCGGGTGGTAACGGCTTGAATGGGAACAGTGATGACATTGGAAGCCCGTTTGGTCTGAATATCAACCGAAGCCGACATGCCCGGGCGGAAGGGCAATTTGAATTCCTTGAACAGGCTTTCGTAAGTGTCTTTGAGCAACCGTATTTTTACGGTAAAGTTGGTGATTTGGTCGCCCGAAAGTTGGTTAAGACTGTTGGCACTGCTGGCAATATGGGTAACTAAACCGGTAAATTTGCGGTTCAGGTAGGCATCTATTTCAACATTGGCAGTATCGCCCACAGATACCCTGATGATGTCGTTCTCGCTGACATCCACTCGGACTTCAATATTGTTGAAGTTTGCGATTTTCATCAATTCGGTACCCGTAAATTGTGAAGTCCCTACTACGCGCTCCCCTTTTTTGACGTTTAATTTAGAAACCACGCCGCTAATGGGTGCATAAACATTGGTTCTTTTGAGGTTGTCTTTGGCTTCTTTGAGTGATGCCTGCGCACTTTGTACGTTAAAAGATGCCCCCTCGGCACTTTTTCTGATGGCGGCAATTTGGGCTTCTATATTTCTGACTGCTGTTTCGGTGTTCTCCAAATCGGCTTGAGAGATAACGGCATCGTTAAAAAGCTGTTTGTTGCGGTTATAGTTTTTGCGGGCTTGGTCTAACTGCACCTGTAATTGGGTGATTTGTGCTTCGACATTGGAAGTACTGGATTTGGACGCATTGACCGCAGCATCGGCACGCTCTACCATTGAAGTATAAGTTTCGGGGTTAATTTTGGCCAACAAAACACCTGCTTTAACCGAATCGCCTTCTTCTACCAATAATTGAACAACCTCTCCCGACACATCGGGCGAAATCGCTACCTCGGTTTCAGGATATATTTTACCATTGGCCGATACTGTTTCAATAATGGTTCGTTTTTCGGCTTTTTCTATGGCTACTTTAGTATGTTGGGGCTTTCCAATCCAACCTTGTTGCTTGCCGATGGCCAACCCTATCAGCAATACCAAAACCACCCCGCCCAAAATATATAACAAGCGGTTACTTCTCTTCTTCTTATTTGTTGCCATGAAATGATGCTAAATTGTAAATAACGTTTGGTAATTATCAAGCGAACAACTATATCTCAAATCTAATCTCGTTCTGCTTTCTATGTGCTATATGTTGCTAAAGCAGGGCAATAAATTACTGTCAAAGGTTAATTTTTTCGTTCCGTTGATTTATAGCGACAGTCAAAAAACAAAAAAACGACTTTGGTTCCTATCGGCGATTTCTGCATTGACTAATCTTCGCCATTTAGACCATACACAGGTCAAACCCCAATTTGTAATCAACAGACTTGGGCAGTCCGTATCTAAACCCATCACCCCATTTGCCAATACACACCCTATTCGTGTTGCATCACGGCTATACCATACCTTGATTCCAGCCCCCCGGCGTTTGGATAGAGAGGGCTGCCGGTTTTCTATCAACAGTTCATGCTATACAGGCTTGATGCCATCAGGATGACCTTTACAGGGATTTCATTCACAATAAATTAGACTCGGCAGAGGTACTTCTTGAACAATACAAGGCGTAAAGATTGTTTAAATATGCCACCCTCTTGAATTAGGTTCTAACCTTTTGAAGGTCAAACTGCTCCTCTTGCAAGAACGCCTTGCACCCCTGCCAAGCAGCAAAGTCCACCTGCAATGAACCAAAGCCCCCCTGCAAAGGAGCAAAACACCCCTGCAATGAAGCAAAGCCCCCCGTGTTTTTAAAAATATCAACCCGGCAAAAGTAATTATCCCCCCTATTTTATCAGAAAACGCCCCTTCAAAGAAACAAAGCCACCCTGTTTTGGACTAAAGCCCCCCTGCAAGGGTTTTTGTTCCCTTGGTTTTATTCCAAAACACCCCTGCAATGAAGCATTGCAACCCTGTTTTATCGAATTGTCAACCTGCAAAGAGGCTTTGTCAACCGTGAAATCCGGGTGATTTCCCCTGTATTTGGAGGTGGCAATCATTACGAGGGGTATTTTTCTTTGGTTTGGTTGCTTGTTTTTGTTCGGAGGAGGGTGGGTTTTGATGGTTGGAGTGTATGTTTTTCGCAAGGGGTTGCCGCGGTTTTTTAAACCTGTAAGGTTTGCCAAACCTTACAATGCATTAAAATTGAGGAAAAGGATAGGGCGGGCTAACAACTTTCGTTCATTTATTCGGATTGATGTTTTGCTTTTTGCATCTGTGTCATAAATTGTATTATTTTGTGCCCCGAAATGTTAGTTAAATATAGGCGAAATGAAAACGCGATAGTGGTCGGACAAATAAATTGTTATACCCAATATACAAACAGCCTCCATACTGAATGAATATGCAAGCACTAACTAAGAAAAAAGCATTATTACTTGTTGTTATCGCAGTATTGACAATTTTGGTGAGTCTCATACCAGAAGCTACAGGAGGACTGCTCAATGAATGGGGTTTAAAATATCTTGGGGGCAGTTATCAACTGTATTTGATTTGCTTTTTTGCAGTAGCGGTTATATTGTTGGGTTACCTTACTTCTGATTCTTGGCGAGAAGAAGGAGTTGTTTTGCAGGGGAAGCGTTCTACATTCTACAATATTCCCAAAACTGCTGCTAATCAATCACTATTGCAACAGTCTAAAGAGGCTATTCGTCAAGCACATTTAGTTGATGCCTTACAGTTTTTATTGCAAATCAATATCCCCACAGTATTGAAGGCCGTTACACTTTTGAATGCACGATTGGCAAAGCATGAACAAAAGATTAGACAAGGTGTTTTGTCATACGATAAAGACGTTAGAACGCTTAACACTCTTAACCGAGATACTTTAGCATTGGTGTCGGCTTTGGAAAATGAGTTGAAAACAGGGGCTGAATATCAAAAAACCATTAAGGAGTATTTACTAAAACGCTATACCAAAAGGCTTGAAAGCAAATTGGCAAGTCGGCAACCCATTAATTTGAGGCTCTTGCCTACTACCGAGGGAACATCGGAAGAAACCGGTCGTACTTTTGAGTCGATTAGTAAAGAAGACTTAAAAGGGTATATTGCTGAAGTATTTCAAGCGGCACACGGGCGATTGTTGATAACGGGTGTTCCCGGTGCGGGGAAAACAAGTGTGTTGCTGGAATTAGCAGTTGGGCTTTTGGAAATGGAAATGGATGGGTTACCTGTGTTGCTCAATCTTGCCACTTGGAAAAAAGAATACAGGACTTTGGAAATGTGGCTTAAAGAGATTTTACCGGCCGAAATGGGTATTGGAAAACAATTGGCAGCCGATATTTTGCAGCAAGACCAACTTATTTTGCTGTTCGATGCCTTAGATGAAGTTAAGGACGAAGACCGTATTTCCTGTTTGGAAGCAATAGGGCGATATGGCGCAGTAGCGCATCGGAAATTCGTGATAACAAGTCGTATTGAAGAATATAAAGCGGTAGCAAAAGACGCGCCCGTGTATCAGCAAATAGAAGTGGGGGCATTAACGTTTGTCCAAATGAAAGTTGAATTAGAGAAGCTTTGGCGAGATAAAAAACAACCCGAAGCTAAACCGCTTTTACAAGCTATTCAACAAGATGAAGAGTTGCGTAAAGCGGTAGAAGTTCCTTTTTATTTCAATGCTTTGCAGTTGTTGTTTGGAGGGGGCAAACGAGTATCTGATTTGCAATTAGAGGGCGAAGCAGTAGCCGAAAGTCAGGCAATTATAACCGAACAGTTTGTAATTTATGAGCTTGGGGGCATTTCTGGACAAACTTATACAAATGAAATGGCAATACGGTATTTATCGTTTTTGGCATTTAACATGACCAAAAGGAATAAGGTTGTTTTTGAGTTGGTAGATTTGCAATATAATTGGTACGATGGGAAGTGGTCAAAGTGGGAATTGTTTTTAGCTAATCTTGTCAACGGCCTTGTCGGTGTTCTTGTCGGTGTTCTTGTCGGTGTTCTTGTCGTCGTTCTTGTCGTCGTTCTTGTCGTCGTTCTTGTCGGAGTTCTTTCCAACATTCTTGTCGGTGGCTTTGCCTACGGTCTTGTCGTAGGTCTTGTCGTAGGTCTTGTCGTAGGTCTTGTCATAGGTTTTGTTTACGGACTTGCCGTAGGTTTTGTTTACGGACTTGTTTACGGACTTAATTACAAACAAATGCCGGATGTGGAAACAAGAGGGAGTGTAAAATGGTCTTTATTTCTTTATTTAAAAGCCGCTAAAGTAATGGTACTCCAAAATCTTGTCGGCGGTCTTGTCATCGTTCTTGTCGTCGTTCTTGTCGGTGTATATGTCTACGGTCTTATCATTGGTCTTGTCATCGGTCTTGTCATCGGTCTTGTCGGCAGTCTTGTCGGCAGTCTTGTTGACTATATTAATAACTATTATACAGCCATTATTCAAATCAATAAACCCTATGAACGATTTTGGGTGTCTATTAAAGTATTTTATTTTTCAATACTTCAACATTATCATTTGCTTAATGTATTAAGTAAAAGAGGGTTGATGCCTTTCAAGATAGTTCCTTTTTTAAATGCAATGGAAAAGCTGCATATTTTAGAAAGTGATGGGGCAACGTGGCGGTTTCGGCACAGAATATTACAGGAGTATTTTGAAGATTTATATTATGAATCTGAAATATTGGATAGGGAACAGTGACTTTGAGTGTAAAAGCAGTACAAGAACCAGTCATAGAAAACCGTATCAACACTTAAATTGATTTTTAACCCTTCTTGAATTGTCAAATCAGAGTTGCTTAGGCAATGTTTAAACCTGTCAGATTTTCCATAATAAAACAAAACCCATAGCATACACCCAAATCCACCTCTACAACACCAAAGTAGCAGTCTCTTTAGCAATGCCAATTCTGGCAATTGCTCCGCTATTAAATGCCAAGAAGTCGGTTTCCATTCCATCGCTAAAGATTACCCCATTGGAGGGCATAAACGACTCGATGGTTAATTCTGCATGTTGGTGAATGAACCCCGCTACGATATTGGTCTGGGTTTTTACGCTTTTAAACGGTTCACGCACAGCAAAAAACAACTGGTCTTTGGTTAATTCGGGTCTGTTATGTTCGTCCGGATGATCTTCTCGGTTTCGGTTATGGTGAGCAGGGCGTAAGTTTAAGAATTGCTGACCAATGCCCTGTGCCATGTTAAACATTGAACTCAGCCAACCGGTAGAACCGGCAGGAGTTGCAACAATCAACCCGCTGGAAGAGTGTTCTTCCGTTTTGTTTTGGTAGGTAATCCGGTATCGCGCCGACACATGGGTGGAGGCTCCGATAAACAAGTCGTTAAAGCCCAACAATCTTTGACCGTCATTTAACCTCGCTTCGGCAAACGATACTTTTTTTGAATGATGCTTGTTGTCAATGACACTTTCAACTGCTCCGATAAAGTTGTTGGTGTCAAAAGGAAGCAACACCCCGTCGTAGCGTTTTTTATCGGGATTGACTGCCACGATAGGTGCTCCTCCCGAATATTTGGCGGTATTGGCCACCAATCCGTCTTGCCCAATCACCACAATCACATGGTTTTCGGAGAAAATAAAAGCCGGAACGTACATGCGCTCAACGATTTTGTACTTAATCACCTTGCTCAACCTCGATTGAAGGATATTCAGCGATTGGTGAAACGTTTCATGTTCTTGTTGGTAATCTTCAAAATTGCCGCCCGATTGCTCTATATAAAATTTGGCTTGCGCCTTTGTATTCTGGCGTTCGATGAGTGCTTCGAGGCGGGTTTTGTTTTTAACAATAATGGCATATTCTACGCGCATTAGGCGACTTACTTTTGGGTGAGCAAGTTATCTAAGAGATCGGGGCTAATGTTGAGCGTGCCGATTTTCTCTGCGTTTTCGGCAAGTTGCCTAAAGGCTAATGCAATGTTAAAACGCGGGTCGGGATTGTTATTGAGGGCAACCAAGGTTCGCCAATCTATATCTTTATAGGGTTTGAGGATAGTGTCAATCACAAACCCTTGAGTGGAGGCTTCCACGCGGTCGTTTTCAGTTTTCATATCAATAAACTGTTTGCGTTGGCTTTCGACCGATATATCGGCCTCCACCAACATCTCCCGCAACTTTCGGTCGTTAATGGCTTGTTGCACCTTGCCTTCCATTTGTTTTTCGGCAATCTGCTTTCTCTTTTCTTCCACAGCAATTTCGGTGTTCAACTCGCTTTCTTTAATTTTTCGTTCTTGCTCTACGGCAAAGTTGCGGCGTTGGTAAATAGCTTGGTCGGCTTCTTGTTGCAGATTTTCGCGGGTTTCGGTTTCTAAGGCACGTCTCATTTCAGGCGTGGCACTCACTCCCAAAATATTGGCACCCAAGATTTCGATGCCCAAAATGCCGATAGCTTGTGAACCGAGCAACCCTTCTAAGATGCACTTCTCAATCGTTTTGGCTGAACGAATAGACTCTTTTAATCCCAAACCCGATATATAGGCGGAAGTAGCTGTTTGCGCTTCGTTAATGATGCGTTGATGTAGTTTTTCGATGTCGTTTTTTTTGTAAAGCCCTTTATCGTCCAGGGTAAAATCCAATATATTGGCAAGGGTGGATGGTCCACTTACCTTGTAAGTGATTTGCCCTTGTATGGAAATGGTTTGATAATCTGCCGTACTCTCGTTAAAGATAAAGGGCAGGTCATTACTGCCGATGGGGATGGCGGCAATCGAACTGGTAGGGGCAAAGTAAAAGAACGACAACCCGCGCCCTTCCTTAACAACCTTGCCGTTACTAAAGTGAATGACGTAGGTCATGGAGTCAAACTTTACGTGGTTAATTCCGAACATATTGGAGTGTTTAAAAGATGATGGGTTGGGTGGAACATGCGAATTTATGCGTTCAAAGCCTTCGCGATGTTTACAGTTTATGATGATTTAATAGCGGGTAAGGTACATATTTTCTCCATGTTCTAAAACAAGAATAGAGATTTACAAGTTAATTTGTCATCAATTCAAGATAAACAGGTAATTTTGTCAATTCAATTTACGATTTATGAATGAAGATTGGTTGCCACGAATGCACGAATGAAGATTTTGCTTTTCCGATTTTCGATTGCTATTTCGCCTGTCTAATATCTAACGTCTAAAATCTATCGTCTAAAGTCTAATATCCAAAATCTAAAATCTAACGTCTAAATTCTAATGTCTAACGTCTTAAGTCTAATGTCTATAGAGAAATTAAGGGATGAACTAAATGCCACGGCTGTCTTGCCGTTGATGGAGCAGTTTTATACCATTCAAGGCGAGGGGTATCACCAAGGCAAGGCCTCTGTGTTCATTCGCTTGGGAGGCTGCGATGTGGGTTGTGTTTGGTGCGATGTAAAAGATTCTTGGGACGTTACCCGTCATCCGCAGGTGCCGGTAACCGATATAGTAGCGGAAAGCATGAAATATATTGCTCCGATATGCGTTATTACCGGTGGAGAGCCGCTGATGCACGACTTAAACACCCTGTGCAGGGCACTTCATGCAGCCGGTAAGCGAACGCATATTGAAACATCAGGCTCACATCCATTATCGGGCGAATGGGATTGGATTTGCCTTTCACCCAAAAAATTTAAAGCTCCACTACCTGAAGTAATAGCCGTTGCCGATGAGTTGAAAGTAGTGGTATATAACAAATCGGATTTTGCATGGGCAGAACAATATGCTGCAATGGTCAATGCCGGATGCAAACTGTTTTTACAACCCGAATGGGGTAAATCGAATACGGTGTTGCCCATGATGATAGATTATGTAAAACAACACCCGCAATGGCGAATTTCTCTTCAAACCCATAAATACATGAATATCCCATAATTGTACACTCAAATTGCATCACCTTTCACCCTTTGTCTATGCGAATGTTAAGCATATTATTAGTATTCTTTTTTCTGAGTGTACCTTTTGGATTACAGGCACAAAACATGGGCGATGACAACGCCGTCATGCCCAAAAAGGCTGTGGAGTGGTTAAACAAAGCCAACGAGCATATCTTATACCAACAATATCAGGAAGCAAAAGCGTTACTGTTAAAAACGGTCAAAAAGTATCCTAAATATGGGAAGGCTTATGCGCGGTTAGGCGAAGTGCATGGCAGGTTAAAAGAATATTCGGCGGCACGGGCGGCTTATACAAAAATATTGAGCATCAGCCCTTCGCCCGCAAACGAGTTTATGGTCAACTATTCGGTTGGTAAATTGTGGATGGAAGAAGGTAATTACGCAGAAGCGGTGGTGGCATTGAAACAAAGTCTGTCGGTTAAAATCTCGGATGTTTACAAAGATTCCCGAACTCAGGCAGATTGGTTACTTCAAAATGCCCAATTTGCCGACCATGCCATTAAAAACCCGGTGCCTTTTAACCCAGCACTCTTGGATTCTACCATCAATTCGAGGCACGATGAGTACCTGCCCATGATTACCGCCGATGAACAAATGCTGGTGTTTACGAGGCGATTCAGTTCTAATGCCGATGTGAACGAAGACTTTTTCTTTAGTGCACGCGAAACGGATACCAGTGCTTGGACGATGGCGTTGGAAATGGCACAACCGATTAACTCCCCTGCCAATGAGGGGGCTATTTGCATTTCGCCCGATGGCACAAAACTGTTTTTTGCCGCAAGCGGCCGCCCCGATAGTGAAGGAGGATTTGATTTGTATTACTGCATGAAATCGGGTAGTAGTTGGAAAGGCCCTTATAATTTAGGACATCCCGTCAACACTTCCTCTTGGGAGTCGCAGCCTTCTATTTCGGCAGACGGACGTTCCTTGTACTTTTGCAGCCGCCGCAAAGGTGGACACGGAGGGATTGACCTTTGGGTAACCCATTTGGTAAACAACGTTTGGTCGGAGCCGGTCAACTTAGGCCCTGCCATCAATACTGCTAAGGATGAACAATCGCCTTTTATACATCCCGACAACGAAACCTTGTATTTTTCTTCTAACGGGCATGTGGGCATGGGGAATGCCGATTTGTATGTTGTGCGTAAAGATACGACTGGCAAATGGGGTAAACCCGAAAACTTCGGTTATCCTATTAACACTTCGGGTACCGAAAATGGGTTGATGGTCAATGCCAAAGGCAACAAGGCTTACTACTCCTCTTATAACGAGGGTAACGGTTTGGATATATACACCTTCGATCTTCCATTAGCCGCACAGCCCAACTACGTTACTTACGTCAAAGGCAAGATTATTGACGATGTTACCCGGAAATCATTAACTGCCACCATCGAATTGATAGACCTCGAAACCGGAAAAGTGCTTCAGGAAACATCTTCAGACCCCATTACCGGCGAGTTTTTGGTAACGCTTCCGGCAGGTAAAGAATACATGTATAATGTATCGAAAACGGATTACTTCTTTTTTTCCGAAAACTTCTCACTCACTAAACGGGATAACGATAAACCCTATTTGCTCAATATCGCCTTGAAGCCGATGAAAAAAGAGCAAAAAGACGAAAAACCGGCATGGAACATCGGACAAACGATTGTGCTCAAAAATGTGTTTTTTGAAACCGACTCTTACGAACTGAAAACCACTTCATTTACCGAGTTAGACCGTTTGGTCAAACTGTTGCAAGATTACCCCACGCTAAAAGTAGAAATCAGCGGTCATACCGACAACACCGGCAGCAAAGAACACAATCAACGCCTTTCGACCAATCGCGCCAAAGCGGTTTACGACTACGTGTTGGGTAAAAGCATCCCCGCAAAACAATTGACTTACAAAGGATATGGAGATACCAAACCCATTGAAGACAATGCAACTGAAATTGGTCGTGCTGCCAATCGGCGTACAGAGTTTACCGTCTTAGACGGCATCAGCAATATACAAATCAGCCAATCTCAGAACGGCAGTTCCATCGTTACCAAGCCCGATGACGTTAAGAAAAGCAGCAACGGCACAAATGACTTGCTCAAAAACGCCATTGTGCCTACGCCAAAAGACAAAGCCCAACCCGTCAAGAATAAGCCTAAGCAGTAGAAGGCTTTTAAAATGTCGAGCAGTAAGGAACTTGTCGCTTTGTTTCTTTTAAAGCAGCATTTCAGCTTTTTTGTGAACCAACTGATCGCGCTCGGGACCTACGGAGATAATGCTTACCGGCACACCTAAGTATTGCTCTACAAATCCGATATAATGTTGCAGGGAGTCCGGTAACTCGTCAAAGGCATTGATGTTGGTGAGCGGATAAGGCCAACCTTCAAAATCTTGCATCACAGGAGTAACGGGTTGACGTTCCAAGTCGTAGGGCAAGGTGGTAGTTTGCTTGCCGTTCAGTTCATAAGCAACACAAGCACTGATGGTATTGAATACCGAAAGCACATCGGCTTTGGTCATCACCAATTGCGTAACCCCATTGAGCATGACCGCATATCGAAGGGCAGGTAAATCTATCCAACCACAACGCCGTGGACGACCGGTGGTTGCACCAAATTCACCGCCGGCTTGACGCATTTGTTCACCGTTGTCATCAAACAATTCGGTGGGAAAGGAACCACTGCCTACACGGGTGCAATAGGCTTTGGTAATGCCGATGACCTCACCAATCTTTGAAGGCGCAATGCCCAATCCACTACAAACACCCGCAGTAACGGTGTTGGAGGAGGTAACAAAGGGATAGGTGCCGAAATCAATGTCTAACATCGAACCTTGGGCGCCTTCTGCCAACACTTTTTGACCTTTACTTAGGGCATCGTTGACCATATACTCCCCGTCCACCAATTGCATCTTTCTAAGCATCTCTACCCCTTCAAAAAACTCGGCTTCCAAGGGTTCGAGGTCATATTCATAAGCAAACATGTTGCACAACAAGGTTTCGTGTTTTGCCTTTAACTGTTGGTAGTAAAACTCAAAATTACTCAATTCAATATCGCCTACCCTAAGTCCGTTGCGACCTATTTTGTCCATATAAGTAGGGCCGATACCTCGAAGGGTAGAGCCTATTTTGTCTTTACCTTTTGCCGTTTCGGAAGCGGCATCTAACAATTTGTGAGTGGGCAGGATTAGGTGTGCTTTTCGGGCAATGAAGAGTCGTTTAAAGACATCGGCACCGGCGGCATATACCATTTCGATTTCTTTTTTCATCGAAACAGGATCAATAACCACCCCGTTTCCGATCAAATTGAGTGGATGCTCGTGAAAAATGCCGGACGGGATATGGTGAAGCACTATCTTCTGCCCGTCAATGTACAGGGTATGCCCGGCATTGGGGCCGCCCTGAAACCGCGCAACAATATCATAATGATTAGCTAAAAAATCAACCACTTTTCCTTTTCCTTCGTCTCCCCATTGGAGGCCTAATAGTACATCAACAGACATGATTTTTGTTTAAATGAGTATAAAATGTAAATGAGGGTATTAAAAACTTGCAGGCTCTTCTAAGATATTCAATGCCGCTTCCAAATTGGGAGCAACGGTAAAAACGTTGTTTAGCTTGGTCATCACCAATAGATTGTTGAGGCGTTCAGGAACGCAAATGAGAATGGCTTCCCCACCGGCATTGCGCGATTTGGTGAGCAGGTGTATGAGCAGATTTAACCCGCTACTGTTCATGGTTTCGATGTTCGATAAATCTATAATAAAGTTGAGGTGGTCGGGTTCGGTAATTTCCGAAATTTGCTCCAACGTTTTAGATAAGTTGTGTTGTTCAATTAAGCTACCTTCGAGAGAAAGCAGCATCGTTGAACTATTGAGGGGGGTAAATTGAAATCTCATTGTTGCGACTATTGGGATGATGCGGCTGTTGAGTATTTGCTGTAAAACACTGTTTGAACCGGTAATTTTGATTTTGATAATTTTTTGTTCAAGTTTTGAAACAGCGTTCACAGGCGGAACTTAGAAAACCGATACTTCGGGGTGTTGTTGTTTGTATTCACATTTACCTTGGCAAGTGCCGTATAGGTTGAGCGAGTGATGGGTAATGGTAAAGTTAAACATCTCGCCAATCATGGATTTGGTTTGTTGAATCCGCGGGTCACAAAACTCCATGACCTTTTTACAATCTATACAAATGACGTGGTCGTGTTGTTTATAGCCGTAAGCCTTTTCGTAGTGGGTAACGTTTTGCCCGAACTGATGTTTGGCGACTAAATCGGAAGCCACCAACAGTTCAAGGGTATTGTAAACAGTGGCTCGGCTGATATTGTATTGGTTGTTGCGCATTTGGATATAGAGTGTTTCCGCATCAAAATGATCGCTTCGCGAATATATCTCTTCCAATACCGCATACCTTTCGGGGGTTTTGCGTTGCTGATTTTTTTCGAGGAAGGCGGTAAAAATACCTTTTACCTCATGCAATACTTTTTTGTCGTGATTATTCATTAGACGTATTTGGCAAGAATATAAAACACTAATAAGGTGGTTAGCGTTCAAAAGCAATCATTATTGCTAAGATTACAGCGAGCAATGCAGAGGGAATGACAGAAACATGATTTAATTGGTTCGGTTCACCGCAAAAACACCCTCTACTGCTTTTAGTTTTTTGGTCAGTTGTTTAATTTGATCATTGTCCTTGATGTAAACATTGATTTCGCCCTCAAAGATACCATCTTTAGCGTCCAAAGAGATAGAACGCATATTGAGATTTAATTCGGAGGAAATAATATTGGTAATTTTGTTGACCAACCCGATATCATCGGTGCCGTTTATTTTAAAAGTTGCCAGATAAAGCGGTTCAGAAGTTTGTTTACCCCATTTGATGGTCACCACTCGATAAGGATAATCGGTGGTAAGTTGTGGCGCATTGGGACAATCTTTGCGATGTATTCTTATCCCTTTTCCGATAGTAACAAATCCAAAAACATCGTCTCCGGCAACAGGCTTACAACAGTTGGCAATGCTGTAATCCACCTTGTCGGCAAACCCTCCGAAAATGCTGATGTCTGCGGCATTCATTTCCTCGCCCTTAATAAACAACTCGCCCTCTTCAATTGGGGTGGGCGTTCTGTCTTTCTTAGGCATATCCAACTCATCGCCGCTAAATTTCAGCTTTTTCAGTTGATTGGTATCAAAAGCATTGGTAGCAATAGCGTATAGAAAATCGAGTTGATCGGAATAGCGGAAGTGGTTCACCAATTCGATGATAACGTTTTGGTTGTAGTTGATTTTTAACGCCTTCAGTTTGCGTTCCAGTATTTCTTTACCGGTTTCGGCAACGATACGTTTTTCGTTTTGCAAATAAGACCTGATTCTATACCGTGCGCGGTTGGTTCTTGCAAAATCTAACCATTGTTCGGAAGGATGTTGCTTCTTGGAAGTGATAATTTCAATTTGGTCACCGCTTTTCAGGATATGTGAGATGGGTTGGAGTTTACTGTCAATTTTTGCACCAATACAATGTGTGCCCAAATCGGTATGGATTTCAAATGCAAAATCGAGCACAGATGCTCCTAAAGGAAGAAATTTGAGTTCGCCTTTGGGAGTATAAACGTAGATTTCATTCTCGTAAAGATTATGCCGGAATTCATTGAGCAGTTCAACACTGTTTTCCGATTTTTCGGTCAGGAGTTCTCGCACCCGATCTACCCACTTCTCAATTTTTTCGTCAGATCGCCCCCCTTTATACTTCCAATGTGCAGCCACGCCATTTTCGGCTATCAAATCCATGCGCTCAGTGCGAATTTGTATTTCCACCCACCTGCCTTCAGGTCCTTTGACTGTGGCATGCAAAGATTCGTAACCATTGCTGCGTTTAATCGCTATCCAGTCGCGAAGTCGGTCAAGGTTAGGGTCATAGAGATCGGTAACAAGGGCGTAAGCCTTCCAACATTCCAACTTTTCGTCTTCAATTTTAGGAACCTCAAGCACTACCCGTATGGCAAAAAGGTCATAGACCTCTTCAAAGGGTACCCCCTTTTTTTTCATTTTGTTGGCAATGGAATAAATATGTTTGGGACGGCCAAAAACACGAAACTTGGTAAAGCCACCGGCAATCAACCTTTCTTTGATAGGGGCAATAAAAGATTCAATATAGTCTTCCCTTATTTTTTTGGTTTCCTGTAGTTTTTGAGCAATCTCTTTATAGAGTTCTTTTTCGGTGTATTTCATGCTCAAATCCTCGAGTTCCGATTTGATTCTATTCAATCCCAATCGGTGAGCAATAGGGGCATATAGAAATAGTGTTTCGGAAGCAATAGCCAATTGACGTATCTCGGACATCGAACCCAATGTGCGCATATTGTGCAGTCTGTCCGCCAGTTTGATAAGGATTACCCTAATGTCTTCCCCAAGTGTAAGCAGCAGTTTTTTGAAGTTCTCGGCGGTGATGTTCGCCAAGTTTTTCTTTTCAAATATCCCTTTAATCTTAGTTAACCCACCTATGATTTTAGCAATCGTGGGGTTAAAGTGGGTTTCGATATATTCTAAGGTAACGGGGGTATCTTCGACAACATCGTGGAGGAGTGCGCAAATAATAGACGTTACATCCAATCCGCCGATTTCTTCAGACACTATTCGGGCAACGGCTATGGGGTGGTAAATATAAGATTCACCACTTTTCCGGCGGACACCTTCGTGTTCGTTGAGTGCTAACTCAAAAGCAGCATCTACACGTTGCCGGTCGTACTCACTAAATTTCCCGCAGAAAGCCAGCATTTCTGCATACTTCTCTTTGATGTCAATCAACTCTTCCTCGGTATAAGGATTTTCTTTTCCCGTCGCCATGATTACAACTTTTGGGTATAAGTTATTGAATAGTTTTTTTGGGGTTCTTTAAATAAGGAGATCATTACACCCACTCTAAACAAAAGTACTCCAATGTAGTATAAATATACCATAAAGCAGTAAAAATTGTTTAGCCTGATAGTATTTAATTTGCCCTGATGCAATTAGGGATGTTTTTGTTGACCGATTTTGCCGGTATCGGTAGTTAGTTTTAGCATGTAGTTCTAATTTTCCATCACCTTTAGAAGCTGTCTGAAAGGTCCAATTACCTGTTCCAATACTCCCGGCGTACGCCGGGATCGGTAATCATCCCAAAACATATAACAACAAATGCCGCAGGCATGAAGCCTAGCATTTACCATAAGTTACATCCCCACACGATACTTATTACCATCCCAATATTATTCGGATGCTTTTTACCACAGAGTTTCGCAAAGTATATCGCAGAGTAACGCAAAGCAATCTACTTTAATAATTCTAAAAAAACTTTGTGCAACTCTGCGTTTAACTCTGCGCGACTTTGCGGTTAAGATTTTTGGTTCTCAGTCTTTTTTTGTGTTTTGAATCTTGTAACATAATTCAAAGTTATGTCTAGAGGTTTGTTTAATCACACTTTAAACACCCCGTCTTATTTTTTCATAAATTAAAATTTCCGTGGTTGTGCCTTGATAGGATAGGCTAAATCTTTTTATACAGGTAGCAACGGAACTTGTTCCGTTATTATCAGACGGAACAAGTTCCGTCACTACCTGTATATCAAACCACACTTAAGAGCTTATTTCAATTTTATAGAGAGCATAGAATACTTATTCTTCCGCTATTGTAATCAGTCTTCTTAACTTTAAATTCTGCCAACTCAAGTTGAAGGTGAGGAATGTTTATTTTACCAAATACCGACTATACTTTGTGAATTGTGAATGGTGAATTGGGAGGGATTTTACCCTGCCACCCTATTCACTAAATTTGTCAGAGAATCAACTTTTTCACAAAATTCAATAAAGGACAATTACTTCTCGGAAATTAACATCCTACTTTAAAGCTAAAATACTTTTTGGACAGATTCTTAGGGTCTTATGTTCCAAAATAAGTTTTCAATTTTTGTGCAAGGTAGAATGGATTTGCTTTGTCAAGTTTTGAAACTTTAAAGCGGTTTACCCATCATTACAATTTACAAAACCGTTTATGAATAGGAACAAAAGAGAGGCTTACTATTCAAGCCTTTTATCAACTCCTTATATGGCATGTGTTTTGTCATTACAAAAGCAGTAAAATTGCATTTTGATAATCAAGACCACCCCGTTTTATAATCTTGCACCACTTTAAAAGCCGAAAAGGTTTAAATTTAAAATTATGTTAAGAAAGATATCCTTTACCATAGTGGTTGCCATCACCAGTTCCCTCCTTTCACTATGGATGTACAACCATCTAACTCCCGAGTTATTCAAATCCGCCATCAACAAATTGCGGATGGACCATGAAACGGAAGTGCTAAAGGCATCAGTCTTGAATAATCCGATGTTTACCAATGGTTTTGCGGGACTCAACAGACGGGATGGCTTTACCAACGAAATGGGTGGATTTGTCGAGGCCGCTAAGATTGCCAACCCAACGGTGGTCAATATCAGTGCCATGCGACAAAAATCGGGTTCCGCCTCTCTCAACAACCCATTCGGCGAGCTATTCGGCGATAAAGGGGAAGATTGGTTTGGCTACGACCAACCGGGCAACGCCGATATGGGCATTTCGTCCGGTTCGGGAGTCATTGTTTCGTCCGATGGGTATATCGTTACCAATAACCACGTCATTGTAGGAAGTTCGCAAGTAAAAATCACCTTGTACGACAAGCGTTCTTTTTTCGCCGCCGTAGTAGGAACAGACCCCGCCACCGACATCGCATTGTTGCGCATCAACGCCGACAACCTTCCCTTTATACGGTACGGAAATTCCGATGAACTCGAAGTGGGGGAATGGGTGCTTGCGGTAGGCAATCCCTTCAACCTTGCCTCTACGGTTACCGCAGGGATTGTGAGCGCAAAGGGCAGGAATATCAATATCTTGAAAGAAGAGGCCGCAATAGAGTCCTTTATTCAAACGGATGCAGCCGTCAACCAAGGCAACAGCGGCGGGGCATTGGTCAATTTGCGAGGCAATTTGGTGGGGATTAACACCGCTATCGCTACGCCTTCAGGTTCTTATGCGGGATATGCCTTTGCCGTTCCGGTCAACATTGCCAAAAAGGTGATTGAAGACTTAAAAAGTTATGGCTCGGTACAGCGGGCATACTTAGGCATCAACACCCGCGATATTAGCCCCGAAATAGCCGGCCGGCTAAAACTCAAAAACATGAACGGGGTATTTATTGAACAAGTAACGGTTGGGGGTGCAGGAGCAGAAGCCGGACTAAAAAAAGACGATATCATTACCGAAGTCAACGGTTATAAAGTCAATACCGTACCGGAGTTTAAAGAAAAAGTAGCTCGGTTTAGACCCGGCGATGTCATTGGCATCACCTATTTAAGGAACGGTCAAATGGCATACACCAAAATGGTACTCAAAAATGCCGTTCAAACCACCCAAATCAACGCCAAACCCAAAGAGGAACTTGAAAAATTGCTGGGAGCAAGGTTTGAAGAACTCACCCCTGTCGAAATGAGCAGTTTGGGACAAAAAAACGGCTTGAAAGTAGCCAACCTCCTAGAAAACGGACTATTACAAACAGCTACCTCTATGAAAGTCGGGTTTATTGTGTTAAAGGTCAACAACGAACCCGTCATTGGACTAGACGATTTCTACGCGTATATCCAAAAAATAGCCAAAGGAGATGGGGTAATGTTAGACGGAATGTATCCCAACGACAAATCCAAAAAACTTTATGCTTTTAGTATGAAGTAGTAGTGGTGTGGTAGTCAGTGGGGGCACTGACTACGGCGTGGGAACACTAACTTAGGCGGCAGGGCGGAGCTATTTTTATAAATCCAGCACTTCATCTTCACTCAAACCCGAAGATTTCACAATCAAATCAATGGCTACGCCCAATTCTTTTAATTGTTTTGCCATGTCTATTTTGCCTTTTTTTTCTGCATGTACTAATTTGCCTCTTTCATCTTGCTCGCGCATGGCAGCGTAATCATAAGCCTCTAATTCCTCTTTAGTCCAAGAATGTTTGTTGGCATCTTGATACGCTGCTTTTAATCCTTCATCATCTACATTTTCGGGAATGACATCGAGGTTTTCCGCCTCTTTGATAAAGAATATCCATTTGTCTGTTACTTCTGTCAGTTCTGTCAATGTCTTATTAAACTTTGGCAGTTCGACAAAGTAAAAATCCATGTCTTTAATGGTCCGTTCTCCGTTTTCGACATCGCAGACGGAATGATGCGACAGATACTTATCTCTCTCGGTAAATTTGAAGTCAAAAATCCCGATGAAGATGACGGGTTTGAGTTTTGAGTATGATTCACCGCTTTCAATTTGTTGTGAATATTCCTTGCTTGCATAGTAAAGCAATCGTTTGTCCAAGCCGTCAGGCTCGGCTACCTGCATCTCAATGATGTAAGTTTTTCCTTTTTTATCTCGTGCCTTTACATCAATGATAGATGCTTTCAAGTTCCTGATAATGGGTAGTTGATAGGGATTTAGGATTTCTACGTCCTCAATAACATCGTTATCTTTCAACTTCATTACAGCGTTGAGGAAAGAAATTAGGATGATTTTCTTTTGTTCATTGCCAAAAATCTTCCGAAAAGCAATATCGTTTTTTATATCTACAAATTGCATTGGGCATATTTTACAGCAAATTTAACCATTATCATTTAATATTTGTTGACCTCTTGGATTGAATCTTGGGCTTCTCTACAATTCTTGCAATATTTGAAAGCGGTTGTTATTATATGGTCGTCTGTGGGAAGGTGGCGGTGGTGTGGTTGTAGAGATAAGGCATGTCTTGTCTCTACTGCATGAAAAACCCATTATAACACGTAGGGCAATATAAAAATGGATGGAAAGGCTTGGTAAGAACCCAAACACCTATGTTTATACTACCCAAACTTCTTCACCCATGTTTCGAAAATGGGAACTCGCATACGGTAACTGTTGCCTTCTTCTAAAATAAAGCCGTACTCAATGAGGCGGCGGAGGCGTTGACGGGCATTAGGGGGCATGGGACGCTGCTCGATTACTGCCCAAACTATTTCTTTATCTATGTCTTGATTGCAGTTTTGCGACCAGAAAATATCGGTTACGCCATTATCGCGGATGTAAATCATTGTATTAAGGGACTCATTTAAATCATCAAAAGTTAGGTGGCGGCGAACATCACGGTTGGCAATTTGTACCAACTCGTAGCAAATTTTTTGTATCAAAGACGGATGCCCTTGGGTGAGATCATAAATGTTTTGTTTCATACCGTCTTCAAAATCTAAAGCGGATACTTCTATGAGTTTAAAAGTTTTTGCTTGATTGAGGTAATCTACTTTAATAGGCACCGATTGCGGAAAATACTCGTTCCAGTTGGGGTTTTCGAGTTCGGAGAAAAACTGCAAACCCACAAACATAATGCTCACCTCTTGTTGGTGTTGCGTAAAGTGCCTAATTGCTCCCAACAACTCGGCGGCTTGTTCGAAATCTTTGTTTAGGTGTTTGTGTAGTTCTTCATACTCATCGAGGGCTAAGATGATTTTGCAATTTCTATCCTTAGCCGTTTGGTTAAACAAAGGTACTAATGTTTGTGTAAAGGTTTCTCCCCATGTAGCTTGCTGCGAAACTAAAGGCTTTTTTTCTAAACTAAAGTGTTGGCAAAACGCAGCATACCACTTTGCCAAAAAATCGGAAACATTCGTAATGCTGCCTTGCAAATCGAAAAAAACCAACTCGAAGCGGTTGCCCAATATTTGCGGCATAAATTTGAGCAAGGAGGTTTTGCCTACGCGCCGCTGCCCCTGCAAAAAGAAAACCGAAAAGTTGGTGGTGGTGTAGAGCAAAGTAGCTAATTTATCCTTCAAATCATCACGCTGCATAAACACGTCTTGGTTATAGGTAACAGATAATGCCCCGCCTGTTTGGTACTTATTGGGGCTAATAGGTTCTATTAGTTTGGCATTCTCCTGTAGCTCAGTGTAGCGTTCTTTTGCAATTTTGAGCCATTCGGCTATTGCCTCGCTGTAATAGGTGTGCCAATTGATGCGGCGCGTCATGGATATATTGTCGCGCCACGTTTTTTGTGGGGCAACTAAGGTGCTTTTATATAGGGCTTCTAAGGCGGTGATGAAATCTTTAAACAAAACAACTTTTAGGCTAATTTGCGGCGTAGTTTGGGCGATAAGGGATGCTTCTTTTATTGACGTTAATTGTTCTTGCCATAGATTGGGTACGGCAAAACTTTTTTGTTCGCTTGTCAAAGGAAAAGATAGGGTTTGCTCATTTAAATCAATAGCCGCATTCTTCCATTGCTCTGCAAAAGCTACATGCGCCAATAATGCCGCTAAATTGTGTTGTTTGGGGCGATGCTGCCACAAAAAATCTACTAATTGTAACGCTAATTCTGGGTTTTCTTGGGTTTGGGAAATAAGTTGTGGCTCTAAAAAAAGCGATATATCAATTTTGCTGAAAATGAGGTAAACATTGTGGTCTAAAGCCAAGCGGTGGCGGAAAAGTGAGAAATAGGTAATGTATAGCAAACCTGCTGCCAAACCGAATGCCAAACCGAATGCCAAACCTACTGCCAAACTTCCTACCAAACCTAATAACAAACCTGCTGCCAAACCTGCTGCCAAACCTGCTGTCAAATCTACTGCCAAACCTGCTGACAAACCTGCTGACAAACCGAATGCCAAACCTACTGTCAAATCTACTGCCAAACCTGCTGCCAAACCGAATACCAAACCGAATACCAAACCTACTGCCAAACCTGCTGCCAAACCTATAGCCAAACCGATTACCAAACCGATTACCAAACCTAAAGTCAAATCTACTAGCAAACCGAATACCAAACCTACTATCAAATCGGATACCAAACCTACTGCCAAACCTACTGCCAAACCGATTACCAAACAATCAATTTGGTGCCAGAAAAGGTATTGAAACTTGGCTGTAAAATTGAGTAGCGTTTGCCATTTTTGCAATACTTCTATTTGCCACCAATCAACGGGGGTAATATTTAATAGGTCGGTGGCTGCCATTAAGGTAATACCTATTATCCAAAGCAAAAAAATACTTACTATTAAAGGCACACTACAGACATAAAATGTTTTTAAAAACATCTTTAGAACCAACATTAGCTCTTGTAGTCTATTAAAGCCTCGCTCTTTTATATGTGTCACCACCCTATTGTTATCCACAAAACACCACCACACAAACTCCCAATCGTCTTTGGGGGTGGTGCGGTACTCAAAGGGGTTGCTTGTTTGGTTGTTATTTTTCATGTTGCAAGCAATAGTCTAACAGGTCTTTAAATTTTTGGTGGGGGTAGTGCGTTTTCAAGCGGCTAATGAGTTGCGCTAATATAGTACAGGGTTGTGGGTGTTGTTGTATTTCTTTACGTGCTTGGCGTTGTTCATTGGGTTTGCTCAAAAAAGGGTGCTCAATTGGGGAAAGTTGGCGTTGTAACTCGGCTTGTATTTCTTGTTGCGACAAGGGGCTAATGGCTATGGGGTGTAGGCTTAGGATAGATGTTTCGCCACTAAACACCACTTGTTTTAGCCACTCGCGGCTAGCGCAGAGTAGGCGGGTGTTGTCTAAGTTTTTTAAAAAATTGAGACTTTCCACAAAACGAGCATTGTAGCGAGGGTCGTTGCTTTGGTAGTGATTGAGTATTTCTAAATTGTCTATCATCAGCAAAAAAAAGCGATCTTTTTGTCGGCTTAACTCGCTTACCAAATCCTCAAAGCGGGTGTATTCGGTGTTGGGCAAGCCCAATTGCATTGACATAGATTGCAAAAAGTGTTCGTAATCCAAACGGAATTCTTTGAGGTCGAGCAGGGCAACATTTAAGTTTTGGTGTTTTACCATTTCTTGGAGGTCTTTAAGCAATCGGCTTTTGCCGTGTCCGATGTCGCCTGTCAAGTTTACCGATTGTCTGCGCACCAATAACTCGTTAAGTACGGTTTGGGTGCAAGTAGGGCGCAGGCAGTGGTCGGTTTGCCATTGTTGTATTTGGGCGAAGGTGAAGGTGGGGAGGGGTACACTCTTCCTTTTATCCGCCTCAACTGTGGGTTTTAAGCTATTAATAATGCCTTGTAAACTTTGTTGGGTAGCAGGGTTTGGCTGTTGTCCTTGTGCCAAAGCATGTTGAATGGTTTCTTTCAGGATGTTGTATTGCTGAGTAGGGTTACTGCCAAAATGTTTGTCGAGCAAATCTATTACAGTTGGGTAATCAACTTTATTATAGGCGTTTTGCAGGGCGGCGAAGTCGAGCATAGGCTGCTTATTGCTTTTTAAGATTGTTTATGAGCATTTTTAAACCTTGCAAAGTGGCAGGCGGTGGCATTTGCGCTTGATTCAAATAGTGTTCGATGGTTTGTCTTAGGGTGCTGTATTGGGGTGTGGGATTTTGTCCAAAGTATTCGTCAAGCAATTCGATTACTGTTGGGTAGTCGGCTTGATTATAGGCATTTTGTAGAGCGGTGAAGTCGAGTATAATTTTATTAATTTGGGGAACAGAATTAGAGTTATCTTCTTTATTACAATAGTTCGGTGATTTTTGAGGTTTTGCGATGTTGGATATATTAGAAAC